>JAFGLK010000525.1 GCA_016928125.1 Anaerolineae bacterium | reverse complement strand
CGCAGAGCCGGTCGGACTTGCTCAGGATCGCTCACTCGCCGGCCCCGCAGGCCGAACCCCTGGGCCACCTGGACATAATCGATCGCCTCGGTGAAATCCACAGAGAGATACCGCGCACCATGGTAGAGCTTTTGCAGCGCTTTGATCCAGCCGTAGCAGCCGTTGTTGAACAGGACCAGAATGGTAGGGCCGCCCGCGCGAGCCACCGTCGCGAGATCGCCAGCGGACATGGCCAGCGAGCCGTCCCCGCACAGGCCGATCACGGGCAGCTCGGGCTTGGCCAGGCGGGCGCCGACGACGCCTGGAATCGCGTACCCCAGCCCGCCTTGGGCGCGCGGAGAGATCACCCAACGACCGGGACGCCGCAAGGCATACTCGGCGGAGACAAAGGGCGTCGGCGTGCCGGGATCACAGATGAGTATGGCCTCGTCATCCAACAGCGCCCGCAGCTCGCGGATCACCCGTTGCGGCGCGATGGGATGCTCCGAACTGGAGGCTCGCCTGACCATCTGCGTCTGCCAGGCTGTCTTGAGCCGGCTTGCATGGCTGAGCCAACGCTCTCTCTCGATCGGCCCAGCCGAGATATCCTCAAGCGCGGCGAGCAGATCCGCAAGCGCCAGTTTGGCGTCCCCGGCCAGACCTTCGGCGATGGGATAGGTGTTGCCGAGCTCAGCCGGATCCACGTCAATCTGCAATACGGTCGGTGGATGTGCCAACGAGGGCGACCGCCAGCTATCCGTGTCGACATAGTTCGCCCTGCAGCCGACCAAGAGCACCAGATCGGCTTCCTGTAGAATCTGGCCGGCGTACGGACGCCCGCCATTGGCGCCGACGACCCCCAAAGCCTGGGTGTGCGTTTCGGCGATGCCCCCTTTGCCATTGATGGTGGTGGCCACCGGCGCGCCCAAATACTGAGCGAGGCGCAAGAGCTCCTCATAGGCCGCCGATGATACCGCTCCGCCACCGGCGAGAATGACCGGCCGCTGTGCGTCCAGCAGCCGACGCGCGGCCCGCTCGATGCCATCGGCAGCCGGCCGCGTTCGATATGCAGGCCACGATCTGCAGGCTTCCTCGACGTGCAGGTCTATCTCGGCGGGGACCTCTTCTGCCAGCACATCCTTGGGCAGGGACAGATGTACAGCGCCGGGACGGCCACTTGTGGCGAGGCGAAAGGCCCGCCTGACGAACCTGGGAAGCATCTCGGCCCGTTTGATCTGCGCCGTCCACTTGGTCACGGATTCATAGATGCGAGACTGCTCCAGCGCGGTGAGCGCCCCTTGCGCCTCATAGTCTATCGCGTTGTCCGTGGTCAGGGCGATCAGAGCCACGGAGGATCCGTGGGCCTCCACCACGCCAGGGAGCATGTACGTGGCCCCGCCGCCGCTAGGCCCCTCGCAGATGCCCGGCTTGCCACTCAAGCGGGAATAGACGTCGGCCATGAAGGCGGCCGAGCGCTCATCTCGAGCCATCAGGTGGGTGATGCGCTTGGATTCAGCGTGCAGCGCGTCGTACAGGCTCACACTCGTATCGCCGGGCAGACCGAACACGACCTTGGTGTCATACCGGATGAGACATTCCACCAGGGCTTGCGCTCCATTCATCGCCTTACCTCCCTCTGTGATGGCCGCTGTGCGACCTGGTCATCTCTCATTGGCTGGTCAGCGCTCGCCAGGCGTCGATCAGCGTGTGCACGTTCTCGCGCCATCGGGACGATGCCTCGCTCCGCACGTTGTCCACCGGTGAGAGAATGAAACCCCCGCCTGGGGCCAGTATCTCCAACGCCGTCCGAACGGCCTGGCGCACCTCGGCTTGTTGGCCCTGTTCCACCGTCAAGGGACCGTTCAGGCCGCCCCAGAGACAGATCTTTCCTTGGAGCTTCGCCTTGGTGGCCTGCAAGTCCCACTCGCGTGGATCGACGCCGATGAGCACATCGATGCCCAGGGCGACGAAATCATCGAGTAGGGGCATCGCGTCCGCTGAGATGATATAGCCGAACTTGGTGTCGTATTGATGAGCCAGTCGCACCTCTTCCTCAAGCACAGGATACAGGAAGCGACGGTAGTTGGCCGGGGTCCAGAAGGCGCAGCTCTCGTACCAGGCGCGACGGATGTAGAGATCGACGCCCTCTCGAAGCGTGACCTCCATGCGTTGCCGGTTCCAACGGCCGATCAGATCGAGCAACGCCTGCAGGAACTCGGGTTGGTCATATGGCGCGAGCATCATGTTCTCAAGCCCCATGATCCAGCCCAACAGATCGGCGCCCACGCCCCAGCCGCCAGTGACCAACAGATCGTGCTTGCGAGCCAAGGCTTTCACTTGGCGGGCATCCTCGCGAAATGCCCGCTCCTCCTCGTGGGTCAACGGCACCAGCAGATACCTCAGCGCATCGAGGTCCGTTGGCGCAGTGACCAGGAATTTGGCCGAGCGCGGCTCCAGGTAGTCGTCGAGAAAGGGGACGTGTGCACCCCAACGCCAGTCATCGGTCTGGCGCACCTCGCTGCGAAGGACGCCGGCCGGCGTGTGATAGGTCTTGACCAACAGCGGCCAGGGCTCTCCCACCCGCTCCTCACGCCATTCGCGAATCGTGACGCGTGGATCGTGGCTGACGGGCAGGCCATGCAGATCGTAATGATCATTCACGAGGACGGGCGGCCGAGAGGAAACCTCGACGTAGGTATCCAATCCCATGGCGACCTGCCGTTCGACGTACTCCACATAATCTCGGCATTCGGGCTTGAGGGCATTGAAGAGCATAAAGCAGCAGGGCGGGACGTCCGGTTGATCGCGGTTCAGGGCGGTCAACATACGCTCGCGCGATGACATTCCAGCCACGGGTTCATCCCCTTGCGACGTGCTGCCGAAGATGGAGGCTCTGCAAGGAAGGAACCCATCGAATCCGGCGAGCACATTACCACCGAGTCTGGGGCGCCGATTCTTGCTCGATAGGGAACCCTTCCCGGCTCCATTGTACGTGGACGTAGCCGATTTCTGCAAGGCACACCCCTATCGTTCATCCAGTCGGAGCCGCTTGCCCCTCTTGGACAGCTTCATCCCTACTCCACATCCGGAAAGTGCGGACAGGAGGCTCGAGCCGCTCTCGGTTGACACGGCATCCCTCCCGTGCCAATCTGCTACCCATTAGGGCCGAGCGCCTGTGACGATGCTGGAGCAAGTCATGTCGAGAGTGTGTTCATGGGTTCAGTCGCTGTTTCTCTGTCTCGCCAGCGTGCCGCTCTTTGCCTTCGCCACCGGCTTTGCGACCGTGTAGCTGGTACGCGTGGGCGTGGCCCTGGCCAACGCGCTCTTTTCGCCTGCCTGTGGTGCGTTGATGGCCGATCTGGTGCCCCGCGCCATGGCGGCGCTGGGCCGCGGATCGATCATGCTCGGGTCGACCGCAGGCGGCATCGGTGGCCCCAGCTTGGGCTTTCTGATGGCAGTGCCTCTTGTGATCGCGTCCTGCGCGGCCGGCTTGCTCTATGGCGCCCAGCCCGCCTATCCCTGGTTCGCGAGCTCAGTGGCACTGCTG
>JAFGLK010000524.1 GCA_016928125.1 Anaerolineae bacterium | reverse complement strand
CGCGCGCTATGCGGCGCCCGGCCGCCCGCTGCCCCTTGGCGAGTGTGCCGATCGGCTTCTATTCATCCCTGTCGCCGGGGTGTGATCATCAAGATGGGCGACGTCTGGTATAATAGGTCCTATGGAAGTAAGTCTGACCGGGCTGGTGCTGGCCGGCGGGGCAAGTCGCCGGATGGGCCGCAACAAAGCCTTCCTCCAGGTGGGCGAGAAGACGCTGATCGAGGTCGTGATTGAGCGCTTGGCGGGTGTGTGCGCCGAGGTATTGGTGGTCACGGGTGAGGTGGATGCCTATCTGGCATTGGGCGCGCCAGTGGTTGCCGACCGCTTCCCGGGGGTGGGCGTTCTGGGCGGGCTGCACGCGGGGCTGGAGGCGGCTCGCTACGAACTGGCGTTAGTGGTGGGCTGCGACATGCCGTTCCTCAACACGAAACTCCTGAGGGCGTTTGCGGACTGGGCCGATGGCTACGACGTGGCGGTGTTGCAGAGTGGCGAGCAGGTGGAGCCTCTGCACGCCGCCTACCGGCGCACGTGCCTGCCGGCCATCGAGGAGGCGATCCGCGCAGGTCGACGCCGAGTGGTGTCGTTCTTCGACGACGTCAGCGTGCGCTATGTCACGCAGGCGGAGGCAAGGGCCTTCGATCCCGAACTGCTCTCGTTCAGCAATGTCAACACGCCTGAGGAATGGGAGCAGATGGCCCGGCGGCTGAACAGCTGAGGACATCGGGACGACGAAGGCCAACCGCGAACGGTCTGCCCGCTCGGCGGCTCCGCCAGCCCTCTAGCGGACCGCGGCTGCTTGAGCCCACAAGCCTTGACGCAGCCCCGGTTGCGTGCTACAATCCGCGCCGTCTGCGGTCCTGGAGCCGCAGGCGCGTTCTAGCACCATCATGGCCGGCCTGAGCATCTCCTCTGGATGAGAACGGCATCGCGCAGACGGCTGTGCAGGCTCAGACCCTCACTTGGACTGCAGCCCTGGGGCAAGGGAGAGCTCGGCGGTTCAGGCGGTTGCGGGCGGTGTGGCGTATCAGCGGCGGGAGTTCTGCTGGGCCTGCGACTGCCGGGGTCGGGTCAGACTGGGCCAGTTGGCGTCGGGTCTGTGTGGTTACAAGCAGGTGCGAGAGAGACATGCCAAACGGCCTGCCGTCAGACAACACACGAACTCTGTCGCTGGCTGATCGAGCACGGGTATCTGCCGCTGTGCCCTGCTCCATAGGGGTGCGGGGCAGGACCGGCTGACGAAAGGAGATGGCGCCATGGGAATGGATTGGGGTAAGCAGAACCGCCTGTCGCGGTTGATGCCAGACGGGCATTGTTTCTTCATGCCGATTGACCACGGCTACTTTCTGGGGCCTACGCGGGGCCTTGAGCGGCCTGGCGAGACGATCGCGCCGCTCTTGCCGTACTGCGACGGCCTGTTTTGCACGCGCGGCGTGCTGCGCGCAGCGGTGAACCCGCTGGGCAGCCTGCCGATCGTGCTGCGCATCTCGGGCTGCACAAGCATCGTGGGGGCCGACCTGGCGCACGAAGCACTCACCACATCGATCGAGGAGATCATCCGCCTCAACGCCTCGGCGGTCGGCGTCTCGGTGTTCATCGGCAGCGACTACGAGCACGAGACGCTGGCCAATCTGGCGGATGCGGTGAACATGTGCCAGGACTATGGCATCCCGGTGATGGCGGTGACGGCGGTGGGCAAGGAACTGGAGAAGCGGGACGCTCGCTACCTGGGGCTGTGCTGCCGCATCTGCGCCGAGTTGGGCGCGGATGTGGTGAAGACATACTGGTGCGAGGACTTCGAGCGCGTAACCAACGGCTGCCCCGTGCCGGTGGTGATAGCCGGGGGCCCCAGATGCGAGACAGAGCGTGAAGTATTCGCCTTCGTGTCCGATGGGATGCAACGCGGCGCGGTGGGTATCAATCTGGGCCGCAATGTATGGCAGAGCAAGCATCCCGTGCCGATGGCCAAGGCCCTGCGGGCGATCGTCCACGACGGGGCAGATGTGGAGCGGGCCGTCGAGATCTTCGAGGGCGCGAGGGCCGCTGGCTAGCCTGGGTGCGGGCAGGTGGAACTGGCGAGGTTGGGCAGGGGCGATGCGAGAGGCGTCGCCCCTGTGAGTGTCGAGTTGGGGGAGCTTGTGCATGAACAGCCTGGGGCGTGATCAGGCAGCGGCCAAGCCCGAGCGGTGGCTGCGCTGCGAACTGGCCGACCTGCGCCGGGCACTCTCGGTAGGTGCTGGACGGCCGCTGATCGTGACACGGGCAGCCGACCCGCGTGCTGTGGCGTTCGCGCGGCGCGAGGACGTGGCGGCGCTGGTGGGGCGAGGTGCTGTGGCGCTGGAGGGCATGTGCTGGGCCGCGCGCGCGTACTGCGAGGCCCACGCCGGGCGCATCGATACGGCTGACCCATGGGCGGAGCCAGCCGTCGATAGTGGCGAGCCGTTGCCGCGTGTAGTGCTCGACCCCGAGCTGGGGCTGTGCGCCGCCGGCCGCAGCGCGGCCGAGGCTGCCGAAACGGGCGAGGGCGCGTTGCGCGCGCTCCAGGCGCTGGCGGGAGAGGCCGGCGACGAAGGGTGTTCAGCGAGCGCGATGGAGTTGGCGGCCGGAGATGGGCGTGCGCTGTTCTCGGGCGAGGTGGCGCTGGTGACTGGGGCGGCCTCGGGGATCGGCAGGGCGTGCGTCGAGGCGTTCCTGGCGCGCGGGGCGGCGGTGGTAGGGCTGGACATCAACCCGATAATCGCGGGGCTGCACGCCCGCCCCGACTTCCTTGGCCTGCGTTGCGACCTGACGGACGAGGCGGCGGTGGGTCACGCGTTCGAGGCTGCGGTGCGGGCTTTCGGCGGGGTGGACATGCTGGTCTCGAACGCGGGCGTGTTTCCAGCCGGGTGCCCGATCGAGTCGCTGACGACGGCGGAGTGGGAGCGGGTGATGCAGATCAACCTGGATGCCAACCTGGTTCTGTTCCGCGAGGCGTACCCGCTGCTGAAGGAGGCGCCACGCTACGGGCGGGTGGTGGTGGTGAGTTCGCGCAACGTGCCCGCGCCAGGGCCAGGGGCGGTGGCGTATTCGGCCTCCAAGGCGGCGCTGACGCAGATGGCGCGCGTGGCGGCGTTGGAGTGGGGTAAGGACGGCGTCCGCGTCAACATCGTCAATCCGCACGCCGTGTTCGACACGGGCATCTGGACGGAGGAAGTGTTACAGGCGCGGGCGGCGCACTACAAGATGACCGTGGCGGAATACAAGCGCCACAACGTGCTGCGGGTGGAGGTGACCAGCCACGACGTGGCAGAGTTGGTGGCGGAGATGTGCGGGCCGTTGTTCGCCAAGTCGACCGGGGCGCAGGTGCCCATCGACGGCGGCAGCGATCGGGTGATCTGACGAGTCGAGCCTGATGCGCAACGCGTGTGGGACGCGCACGACACCTATCTGAGAGGGGGATGCAGAGCATGGCGGATGTATTGGAGCAATTGATCGAGATGACGCAGCACCTGGGTGAGCCAGCCAAGGACTACGTGATCCTAGGCGAGGGCAACACCTCGACGCGGGCCGACGCAGAGACGTTCTGGGTGAAGTGCAGCGGCTCGCGCATGGAGGGCATCGGGCCCGACGGTTTTGTGCGCGTGCGTTTTGCGCCAGTGCTGGCGACGCTGGAGGCGGGCGAGCTGAGCGACGCCGAGATCAAAGAGCGGCTGATCGCGGCCAAAGCGGACCCGGCGGCGCCAGGCCATCCGTCGATCGAGGCGCTGTTGCACGCCCTGGCACTGGGGCTGCCGGGGGTGACGTTTGTGGGGCACACGCACCCAGTGGCGGTGAACGGGCTGATGTGTTCAGCGCGGGCCGAGGAAGCCATCTCTGGGCGCATCTTCCCCGATGAGATCGTGGTGTGCGGGCCGGCACCCGCCTTCGTGCCGTACTCGGACCCGGGTATTCCACTGGGGCGCACGGTCTGGCGCGTGCTGCAGGAGTACATCGCGCGTCACGGCGTGCCGCCGAAGACGGTCTACATGCAGAATCACGGGCTGATCGCCCTGGGGGCCCATCCGCTGGAGGTGGAGAATATTACCGCGATGGCGGTCAAGACGGCGCGCATTGTGGCGGGAACCTACGCGCTGGGAGGGCCGCGCTTTCTCTCGGCCGCTGACGTGGAACGCATCAACACGCGTCCCGATGAGGCGCGTCGCAAGGCAAAGCTCTTGGGCCAAACTGAAGCGTGATGGAGAGGCCGGGCGCGTCATTGCCCTGCTAGGCAGCAATCGGGACTCTTCTGCGGCCCACAGGTAGCTGAAGTCGGAGGCCAAGCCACACATCTGGCTTGGCCTTGTCCTTGTTACCGCTGGAGAGGCTGTAGATCGCCAACGCGCCGGGTGGGCACGAGCCTGGCATGCTGTATAATGACGAGCACATCGTTATGAGCGGAGGGGCGTATGGCAGACCAGGAGACGAGTAGATCCGGACCGGCCGAACTGCCGTTCCTCATGCGTCGCGAGAACATCGTCCGCTACGAGGACGGGGCAGTGCTGATCTTCAACCGCCGCGACTACCCGCGCAAGAAGGAGTTCGTCCGTTGCGCCGATGTGGAGGCGGTAGCGCAGGCCATTGAGGGCATGGTGACGCAGGGCGCCGGCCCGGCCTACGCCGCCGGGTATGCGCTGGCGCTGGCCGCGCGCGAGGTTGCCGGGCGCCCCCCTGGCCAGGTGGACGCACACCTGCAGGCGGCGGCCGAGCGCCTGATCGCCACCCGGCCCACGAACACGAACCTGCCGCGTGTGCTGCGCGCTGCGCTGCGGGCGGCTGACGAAAGCCCCAACGAGGGCGATGCCAAGGAGAGGGCGCTGCTCCACTTTGTCGAGGCCCACCGTGACGCCATGTACATGCGCGCCGACAAGATGGGGCGCTTCGGCGCGGACCTGATCGCCGATGGCGATGGCGTGCTGACCAACTGCCTGGCCGAGTCCGCGTTCATGTATGTGATCTACCACGCGCTGCAGGACGGCAAAGCGATCCGCGTCTACACACCCGAGACGCGCCCCTATCTGCAGGGCGCGCGCCTGACCGCGGACTGCGTGCGCGAGCTGGGCGCGCCAGCGATCGTGATCACCGATAACATGCCTGCAGCGGTGATGGCTCAGGGCAAGATTCAGAAGTATTTCACCGCCGCTGACCTTGTCACGCTCGACGGGCATGTGGTGAACAAGATTGGCACGTTCGGAATCGCCATCGCTGCCGCGTACCACGGCATTCCGTTCTTCGCGCTCTCGCACCGGCCCGACGTGAACCGTCCGGATCGGGCCTCGATTGTGGTGGAGGAGCGCGACCCCGAAGAGGTGCTCCACTGCCTGGGGGTGCGCACGGCGGCTCCCGGCGTCGGCGCCTACTACCCGGCTTTCGATATCACGCCGCCCCACCTGGTGGCGGGGGTGATCACAGAATACGGTGTGCTCAGTCCCTACGACCTGGCCCGCCACTTTGGGTAAGGGGATAAGAACGACACAAGGCCTCGGCCACTCCGCCTGCCCGTGGTCCCTGCGGCGCGATGACACCCCTGGAGACAGGCCGCGCTCGCTCAGGAAGGGCGAAGTGGCGCTGGGGCCGGGCTACTTGGCAGGGCTGTGAGGGGCACCAGTGCTACGTGGCCACCGGCCGTCAACCTGGTCACGCTGACGCCTCGATCGACCAGCAGTCTTGCGCCTCTCGATAGGTGAGGGTGAAGGAGCGACCGTCGGCCGCGCGGACGAGGAACGCCAGCCCGCCAGGGACGCGCCACTCGCGTTCGACCCGCTCCACCGCCAGGCGCTCCCCTTGCCAAACGAACGCGCGCGGGCGCTCAGGGTAGCGCGTTCCGGCGTAGCACTCAACCTGCGTCTGCACCATCCGATTTCCAGATCGGCAGCGAACGCAGGTAGGCCAGCAGGTCGGCGCGCATCTCTGGGTGCCGCAGGCTCATCTCGATGTTGGCCTTGAGCTGGCGCAGTGGGTCGCCGGCTGCCATCCACAGCCCCTCGATCGGCTGCGCGATGACGGTGGCCCGCGCTGCCAACCGGTCCACCGCGTCGGCCATCCACAGCTCGCCGCCCTTGCCGGTCTCTGTGCCCTGCAGCACCTCGAACAGCCGCGGTGTGAAGACAAAATGGCCCACCTGCACCCAGTTGGAGGGCGCCTGGGCGGGCTCGGGCTTCTCGATGATGCGCTTCATGACGCGGTCGGAGCCGGGCTCGAACTCGATGCAGCCGTAGAGCAGATGCTCGGGGCTGGGCACCCACTGCGTGGCGAGCACTGCCGCGGGCCCGTACTGCTGGTAGGCGTCCAGCAACTGGCGCGGCACAGGCACATCGGCGATCATGATGTCGTCGCCGAACATGTAGTAGAATGGCTCGCCGGGTGAGAGCCAGGGGCGTGCCGCCAGCGCGGGCGAGGCGTTGCCGTAGGGCAGCGTCTCGGGCTGGCGCACGAAGATGATGTCGGCCATCTGCGTGATGCGGCGCATGCGCTCGAGCAGCGCGGCCTTTCCGGAGCGCTCCAGGTGCGCCTCCAGATCGGGAGCGGGGGCAAAGTGGTGCTGCACCACGTCGCTGGGGCCGCCGCGCACGACGATGATGATCTCGCACATGCCCGCCGCCACCAGGCTTTCAACATGGTATTGGATCAGTGGTACGCCAGCGATGGGCACCATCTCCTTGGGCACCGCCTTGGATGCCGGTAGGAAGCGCGTCCCAAAGCCCGCGATCGTCACGATTCCCTTCATCTCATTCCTCTCCCCGTAGCCCGTCTTCCGTCTTGCTGTCACCTATCAGCGTGGGCCTGCGCCGGTGCCAATCCGTCGCCTGTTCGTACGCGTGCGCCACCCGCAGCACCTGCGGCTCACCAAAGGCCTGCCCCAAGAGTTGCAGCCCAATCGGCAGGCCGCGGGCGTCGAAGCCGCACGGTAGGCTCAGCCCACAGATTCCGGCCAGATTGGCCGAGAGGGTGAAGATGTCGCTGAGGTACATCTGCAGCGGATCGCCGGTCTTTTCGCCGATGCGGAAGGCTGCGGTGGGGCTGGTGGGACAGGCAATCACGTCTACCGCCTCGAAGGCCTGATCGAAGTCGGCCTTGATCAGGGTGCGCACCTTCTGCGCCCTCAGGTAATAGGCATCGTAATAGCCAGCGGAAAGGGCATAGGTGCCGAGCATGATGCGCCGCTTGACCTCCGCGCCGAAGCCCTGGCCGCGCGTCAGACTGTACTGCTCGCCGAGCGCTTCGGACGGCACCCGCAGTCCGTAGCGCACACCGTCGTAGCGCGCCAGGTTGGCGCTGGCCTCCGCCGGCGCGATCAGGTAGTACACAGGGAGCGCGTAATCGGTGTGCGGCAGAGTGAGCTCGCGCACCGTGGCGCCGAGGTGGCCCAGCGTCTCCACCGCTGCTCGCACCGCGTCCTCGACCTCTCTTTGCAGGCCGGCCACGAAGTACTCCTTGGGCACGCCGACGCGCAGCCCTGCGAGATCGCCCCCCAACGCCGTCGGGAAATCGGGCACGTCCAGCGGCATCGAGGTCGAATCCGCCGGGTCGTAGCCCGCGATGGCCTTCAGTAAGAGCGCGGCATCTGTGACGTCCTTGGCCAGCACGCCGATCTGATCCAGCGAGGAGGCGTAGGCCACCAGCCCATAGCGGCTCACACGCCCGTAGCTTGGCTTCAGGCCCACCACTCCGCACAGGCTGGCCGGTTGGCGCACACTGCCCCCGGTATCCGAGCCGAGCGCGCCGAGGCACTCGCCAGCGGCCACAGCCGCCGCGCTGCCGCCGCTGGAGCCACCCGGCACGCGCTCGAGGTCCCACGGGTTGCGGGTGGCGAAGAAGGCAGAGTTCTCTGTGGACGAGCCCATGGCGAACTCGTCTGTGTTGGTCTTGCCCAGTATGATGGCTCCGGCATCCTTCAGACGTGTTACGACGGTTGCGTCATACGGAGGGACAAAGCTCTCCAGCATGCGCGAGCCGCACGTAGTGGGGATGCCCCGGGTGCAGATGATGTCCTTGATGGCTAAGGGGATGCCCAACAGGGGACCGCGCTCGCCGGCCTGGCGGCGCAGGTCACGGGCTCGGGCTTGCTCCAGTGCCGCCTCAGGTGTCAGCGTCAGGTAGGCGCGGACATCGTTGTCAACTGCCAGGATGCGCTCGATCACGGCCTCAGTCAACTCGACGGCGGTCACATCTCCCGCGTCGAGCTGCGCGGCGGCCTCGTGGATGGTCAAATCGTGGAGCGGTGTGCTCATGGTGGATCTCCGCCGCCCTAGTCCAGCACCTGCGGGACGCCGAAGCAGCCGTCTGTGGGCTCGGGCGCGTTGGCGAGGATGTCTTCGCG
>JAFGLK010000523.1 GCA_016928125.1 Anaerolineae bacterium | reverse complement strand
GATCCGCAAAGACCTCGCTATCGACGCGCTCATAGAAGGGGTCTTCGTCCTCTAGGATGACCAAGCGGTCACCCTGGGCCCGGATGAGCACATACTCCTGTTCCGTCTGGATCACCGTGGGCAGACAGCCGCACAGCAAGCAGAGCGCGAGGGTGAATGCTAGGCCGGATCTGACGCCAATACGCCGCATCGAGGTAAGCTGACTCCCCACCTGAGATGGTCGAGGTAAGTTCTGGCTATTGTACCACAGCCCACGCGTTGGTAGGGAATGTCGCCTCGGCACATCGGCGTCGTGTTCGAGCGCGGGGCGCGAGAGCGTCTTGCCTTCTGTGTCCAACCGTCTAGAATGATCAGCATCATACCGGCAGACGGATCTCCCACGCGATGAGGGACTACCCATGAACCGGCGCCTGCACTATGCCTGGATCGTGCTCGTGGTGGCCACCCTGGTTGTGTTTGGTGCGCTGGGCCTGGCCCGTTTCGGCTACACGGTGGTGTTGCCCGCCATGCAAGCTGGCCTGGGCATGGACAATACGCAGGCGGGCGCCCTGGCCACTGCCAACCTGGTGGGTTATCTCGCCTGGTCGGCCATCGGCGGAGCCCTGGCGGCGCGCTATGGGCCACGCCGGGTGATCTCGATCGGCCTGGCTCTGGTGAGTATCGGAATGCTGTGCACCGGGCTGGCCCGGAGCTTTCCGGCTTTGGCGGCCTGGCGGCTCGCGACCGGCATTGGCAGTGGTGCCAGCAATGTACCCGTGATGGGCATGATGGCGGCCTGGTTCACCGCGCGGCGACGCGGCCTGGCCACCGGCGTGGTAGCGGCAGGCTCGTCGGTGGCGCTCATCCTGGTTGGGCCTGTGGCACCTCTCATCCTGGAAGCCTATGGGCAACTGGGCTGGCGCGTGTGCTGGTATCTGTTTGCTGCGCTCTCATTGCTCGTGGCCGTGGCGGCCTATCTGATCCTGCGCGACCAGCCCTCCGAAGTGGGCGCCGAGCCCATCGGTGGGGGCGCGATGCCAGCGCTGGCCAATGCACCTCGCGCGGGCGTGCAGTGGGGGCGGGTCTATCGAGCCATCCCCATCTGGCATCTCGGGCTGGTGTATGTGGCCTTTGGATTTTCGTACATCATCTACATGACCTTTTTCGCCAAACGTTTGATCGCCGAGGGCGGCTATACGGCCGCGGCGGCGGGTCGTCTGTTCATGACCATGGGCTGGTTCAGCTTGTTCTGTGGCCTACTCTGGGGCTCGATCTCGGATGTGATCGGGCGCAAGGCGACGTTGATCATCGTCTATCTGATTCACGCGTTGGCCTTTGGCCTGTTCGCATTGTGGCCCGTGCCAGCCGGCTTTACCCTCTCGGCCATGCTCTTTGGCCTTTCGGCCTGGAGCATCCCGGCGATCATGGCTGCTGCCTGCGGCGATGTGTTGGGGCCGCGCATGGCTCCTGCCGCGCTGGGCTTTATCACGCTCTTCTTCGGCATCGGTCAGGCCCTTGGGCCGAGCGTGGCGGGCGCCATGGCCGATGTGTCAGGGTCGTTCACGCCGGCCTTCCTGCTTGCCGCGGGGGTGGCGCTTCTGGGCGCCATTGGCGCGGGGCTGCTCCGCCCGGCGTCCACCCTTGCATCTCCTGTTATCGCCCATGACCGAACTGACCGCAAGGTAAACGATTCTCAGTAGGAGGACACATGACCGAGAAAAAGTTGGTTGTGCACACCGGTGCGGCCCCAGACGAGGCCCTGCCCGAGGAGGACAGCATCCTTGGGGATCTGGAGGACATGGAATTCGTGAAGCGCGGCCGATGTCGGACGCCACAGCAGGTGCTGGAGGCCGTGCGAGATGCCGATGTGGGCTTGTGTTTCGGCGAGCGCTACACGCGCGAGGTGTTCGCCGGGGCCGCCCGGCTCAAGGCCGTCCTGCGCTACGGCGTGGGCGTTGATACGATCGATCTGGAGGCCGCCACCGAATATGGCGTCGTCGTGGGGCACTATCCCGACTTTTGCACCCGCGAGGTGGCCAACCACGCCCTGGTGCTGATGCTCTGTTGCGCCAAACGAGTCGCCCAGATGGATCGCCTCCTGCGTCGCGAGGGCTGGAGCGCCGCGCGCGAGTTGCGCTCCCCCATGGGCTGTATTCACGGACAAACCTTGGGCCTGATCGCCTTTGGCGCCATCGCGCGCGAGCTGGCCAAGCGCGCCCAGTGTCTGGAGATGGAGGTGATCGCGTACGATCCTTACGTCGAGGACGCCATGTTCGAGGCCGCCCGCGTCGAACCCGTCTCGCTGGAAGCGCTGGCCGAGCGCTCGGACTATGTCTCGTGCCACGCGCCGCTCCTTGACACGACGCGCGGGATGGTCGATGCCGCCTTCTTCCAGCGCATGAAGGCCAGCGCCTTCTTTATCAACACCAGCCGCGGGCCTGTGGTGAACGAGCCCGATCTGATCGCGGCCTTGCAAGAGGGACGCATCGCGGGCGCGGGCTTGGATGTGTTCGCGCAGGAGCCCATGCCGCCGGATCACCCTTTCCTGGCGATGGATCAGGTGGTGATGACGCCCCACACCGCCTCGTCGGCCGACGAGACCATGCGCTTGCGCAACCTGCGGGTGGGGCGAGACGCCGTGGCAATCGCGCGCGGCGGGCTGCCCGAATTTGTCGCCAACAAGGCGGTACTCGATCGTCGCCGCACCTAGCTGCTCGTTACTGCCTGCACGAGAGTCGAGGATGTGCCAACACGTTGACATTGGGAGGATGAGCGCATGACCACAACACTTGGCAGCGGAAGTTTTGTCTATGAGGAATTGGCTACATGGGCGCAACTGCCCGAGGGCTGGAGCTTGCGCGAGGTGCCCGACGTGGCCGTCGATGCGCAGGATCGCGTCTATGTCTTCAACCGCGGCGAACACCCCATGATCGTCTTTGAGCCCGATGGGACCTTTGTCGGTTCGTGGGGCGAGGGCCTCTTCACGCGGCCCCATGGTGTGACCTTGGGCCCGGATGGCGCGCTCTATTGCGCAGACGACATGGCCCACTGCATCTATGTGTGCAGCCTCGAGGGTGAGCTGCTGAGGATCATCGGCACGCCCGGCCAGCCGGCGCCGCGGCTCAGCGGCAAGCCCTTCAACCAGCCCACCAAGGTGGCCTTTGACCCGAAGACGGGCGACTTGTACATTTCCGACGGCTATGGCAATGCCCGCGTACACAAGTACTCGGCCGAGGGCAAGCACCTCTTCTCTTGGGGCAGCTTTGGCGTCGAGGCGGGCCAATTCAACCTGGTGCACAGCCTTTGTACCGACGCCGATGGCAGAGTGTATGTGGCCGATCGAGAGAGCCATCGCGTGCAGGTCTTTGATGACCAGGGCAACTACCTCGAACAATGGAACAATCTGCATCGTCCCTGCGGCCTGCACATTGAGAAAGGGCTGGCCTACATCGGCCAGTTGCTGACCCACCTGGCCGTCAATGAGGACTATCCCAACCTGGGCGCCTGTGTGAGCATCCACGACCTGAGTGCCCAACAGCTCACGCGCCTGGGCGCCGCATATCCCGGTGAGAAGCCGGGCCAGTTCACGGCCCCACACGGCTTGGCCGTGGATTCCCGCGGGGATATCTATGTGGGCGAGGTGTCCTGGAGCGCGTATGGCCGTCGGCTCGACCCTCCGCGCACAGCGCGTTGCTTTCGCAAGCTCGTCAAGGTGAGCTGAGCCTCGCCGAGACCCTCACAGCAATATGTCCCTCGCGCTATCCTGCGCAGCAGGCCGACCAGCCAGCCTGCTGTGCAGGGCGGTGCACATCCCCTGCTTCGACCTGGCTGATCTTGGCACTTGGAATCGCTGTGCCAGCGGGAACCAGGAGCGGCTCAGCGGTCGAAACGCCGTCCCGAGGAAGGTTACGCTGATACCCATCTGAGACCCACATGCAAGCCCCTGTGGAAGACACAGATTCCATCGCTGATGGACTCTATCCGCTGGATGGGATTTATGCGATGCATCAATGCAGGTATTCTGTTGGACAAGATCGCCGCAGAGGCGGTCTTTTTTTCTGTCCATCAGATCCACGTCAAAACCATGGCGGGCCCAGCCACTGCTGCTGTTTCGTAGGCAAGAACAGAGTCATCGCGGGTTCCCGCACGATCGTGCCGAGAGGGGATGCGCGCATCCGGACCGCCCACATGCCGGAAAAGCTTCGCAGCAGCCGTTCATGTAGACGAGAGCTCAAAGCCTGGCGGAGTGAGACCAGGTCCCTGGGCCCAAGCAGCGGCGTGGCAGGCTCTTGTGTAGGAGAGGTAACCCATGAATCTCATAGACCGCGCGATGCGGCGAAGAAGGATGTGCGGCTCAGTTCGTATCGATCGTTGGAATCCAAAGGAGGTTATGATGAGTCACAGAACCCCGATCGCCTTGGCCTTGCTCGCGTTGATCATCGCGGTGACGGCTTGCAGGCCAGCGCAGGCTGCCATGGCGCTGCTGGCATCTTCAGCCCTCAGCTATGCCCCCAACGAGTACCACGACAGTCACTGGGTCCTGGCGAACAGTGCCTCGACGGTATCGGCCCGTGCTGCCAACCCGTACCACGACAGCCACTGGCGCGTCATCGGGGCAGCCTCAGCGGGTCCGGCGTTCACGCCCAAGCAGTATCACGACAGCCACTGGCGCGTGATGGGCGCGGCGCCGACGGATCCGACGTATGCACCCAGGCAGTATCACGACAGTCACTGGCCAGCTGTGGCGAACCGTCCCTAGTAATCGCTGACCTGCGCCTCTGCGACGGGAGTGCCCTGAGACAGGCATTCCCGTCGCTCAAGTCAGACGGGGCTCTGCCCTGGTCGCGATGGTGTTGGCACCGGTGTAGATCATGTGTCGGCGCGCTATGGGCCTGGCTCGCTCCAGGTTCTCGCAGATGAGATCCAGGTAGCGCGCAGTCGCCCACGCACAAGCTGTAGAGCCCAGCGGCTCGGAGGCCAGCATCGACGGATGCCAGGACTGTGGCATAGTCGCAAGAAGCCTCTTGGCGCCTTGCGGTCGCAAGGCGCCAAGAGGGCCGCCACTGATCACAACAAAATACCCTCGATGCTGTGACCACTACCTATAGTAGCGTCAACACCGAGGGCATACTAGATCTTACAGGAGCGGGTGATGGGATTCGAACCCACGACAT
>JAFGLK010000522.1 GCA_016928125.1 Anaerolineae bacterium | reverse complement strand
GAGCGCAACCGCGCCGCGTGAGCCTCGATACCGTGGGGATATCGCCTACTCTCTGCCGTACAACCACCAGTAGACGCCGCCCACCAGGCCGGCCCCACCGATGATGTTGCCGATCGTTACCGGCAGAAGATTGCTGAACAGGAACTGGCCAACGCTGACGCTGGCGCCATTGAACATGCCCAGAGGAATGAAAAACATGTTGGCAACCGAGTGTTCGAAACCGAGCGCCACAAAGGCCATGATCGGGAACCACAGTCCCCAGATCTTGCCGATCACATCGTCGGAGGCGATTGCCAACCAGACCCCGAGGCAAACCAACCAGTTGCACCCAATCCCTCGAAGGATCAAAGCTCCCCAACCTACAGAGACCTTGCCTTCAGCGATCTGAGCTGCCGCCGTCCCAAGCGCGCCACCGTTAATTATGCCCGACCAGTAAGCCAGGAATAGAGCCACGAAAAGCGAACCCACGAAATTCCCAACGTACACGACACCCCAGTTGCGAAGCAGCCCTTTCCACTTTGCCGCACCAGACAGGCAAGAGGGTGTGATGACGCCGCAATTGCCGGTGAAGAGCTCAGACCCGGCAATCACCACCAGCATGATGCCGACCGGAAAGACACCTGCAAAAACGAATTTCGCCAATCCAGGATTGGCCTCGGCCAGCGCAGGGCTGCCTTTGCCCACGACAATGGCAAGGAAGCCACCGAAGGCGATAAAGGCCCCTGCCAAGAAGCCCAATACCAGCTGCTTTGAGATGGACAAATCCGTCTTGGCGCAACCCGCGCTGCAGGCTGCCTCGACAATACCCTTTGGCGACTTGAACGGCATTCTCTCCACTCCTTGAACTGCTCTGGCTAGATACCTGATCTCGATACAGCCACTCGGATAGCACACTTCCCCCTCATCGCTCCGCCGGCATCACCTCCTCCCCCGCTGACATCAATAGAGCTAACCCCTGAAGCGATGTAAAGACACGTTCCTTAGGTGCCTAGACCCGTTCTACCCGCACTGCACAAGCCTTGAACTCTGGGATTTTCGCAATCGGGTCGAGCGCAGCAATGGTCAAGAGATTGGCCGCAGCCTCTTGATAGTGGAAGGTCATAAAGACGACGCCCTTATCCGTACGATCCACGACCTCGGCCTTGGCCTGCAGGCTACCACGGCGCGAGCTCACTCTGACCATGTCCCCATCCCCAATCCCCAGGCCGCGAGCATCCATAGGGTTGAGCTCAACCAAGGCTTCCGGCGCTATTTCCTCCAGGCCCCGGGCACGACGCGTCATCGTGCCGCCATGAAACTGATACAGGATACGTCCCGTCGTGAAGATGAGCGGGTACTCGTCATCGGGCTGCTCTGCAGGAGGTAGCCATTCCACTGCGCTCAAATGTCCCAGCCCGCGTGAGAATCTGCCCTTGTGCAGAAACTGCGTGCCGGCATGGTCATCCGCTGGGCATGGCCACTGTAGACCGACTTCCTGGATGCGGTCGTAGTGGATGCCAGCATAGATCGGCGTCACCGCGGCGATCTCGTCCATGATCTCACTGGGTCCGGCATAGTCCCAGGAGGCGTAGGGTGCCTGCGCCGCATTCATGCCCAGACGCTGCTGAATCCTTCGCCCCAAATCGGCGAGTATCTCCCAGTCGGGTCGCGCCTGCCCAGGCGCCTTGAGTGCTGGACGAACCATCTGAATTCGTCGCTCGGTATTCGTGAACGTGCCCAGTTTTTCCGCAAAGCTCACGCCTGGGAGGACGACGTCCGCAAACTGGACCGTCTCGCTCGGCAGGATATCCTGCACGACCAGAAACTCGGTTCTCTCCAGTGCCCGCCGGGCATGGTTGAGGTCAGGATCCGACATGCCTGGGTTCTCGCCCAAGACAAACAACCCCCTCACCTGGCCATGATCTGCCGCGTCGATCATCTGCGTTACGGTCAGTCCCACGTTGAGACCAGAGGTTTTGCCCCAGGCCGCTCGAAACTTTTCCTGCACGGCTTCTACCGTGACCGCCTGATAGCCGGTGTAGACATTGACCAAGCATCCTGTATCGCATGCGCCCTGAACATTGTTCTGACCACGCAGCGGATTCACACCCCCACCAGCCACGCCCACGTTGCCCAGAACCATCTGCAAGTTGGCGCACGCAAGCACATTCTGATGCCCTGTGGTGTGTTGCGTGATGCCCATGGCGTAGAGCAGCGCCCCTGGGCGGTTAGCGGCCAGTATGTGAGCGGCCTCACGTATATCCTCTGCGGGTACGCCGGTGATCTCCTCAACCCGATCGAGCGGGTACTTGCTCACCATGGCCTTGAGATCCTCAAAGCCCTCGGTCCTCTCAGCTACATAGTCCTTGTCGTAAAGATCCTCCTCGATCAAAACATTGACCAGGCCGTTGAGAAGGGCGATATCAGTGCCCGGACGATGCTGAAGGTGGAGCACCGCAAAGTCGGCAATGGGGATCTTGCGCGGATCGGCGACGACGAGCTTGGCGCCCCGCTCTCTTACGGCCTTGCGGATACGCATGCCAATAACGGGGTGGTTCTCGGTGGTATTGGAGCCGATGATAAAGTAGGACTGCGCGTCCTCGGCGATGTCGGCGATCGAGTTCGTCATCGCGCCCGAGCCAAATGCTGTGACCAGACCGGTCACGGTGGAGCTGTGTCAAAGCCGGGCACAGTGATCCACATTGTTGGTGCCAAATAACCCCCGGCTCATCTTCTGGACGAGATAGTTCTCCTCATTGGTGCACTTGGCGGAGCTCAGAAAGGCCAGTGCATCGGGGCCACTCTCCTCGGCGATGGCCACAAACTTGTCCGTGATGAGATCCAGCGCCTCATCCCAACTCGCCTCCACAAGCTCGCCATCCTTGCGGATCAGGGGTGTGGTCAGGCGCTCCTCATGCTCGATATAGTCCCAGCCAAAGCGTCCCTTGACACAGGTCCAGCCCTTGTTGGCCGGGCCATCCCAATCCGAGCTTACCCTCACAATCTTGTCATCCATGACGTGCAGTTTCAGGCTGCATCCCACGCCGCAATATGCGCACGTCGTAGAGACCTCACGTGTCTCCCATCGCCGCGCGACGCCAACTTTGAACTTGGGAATCAGGGCGCCAGTTGGACAGAGCTCTACACACATGCCGCAGAACTCGCACGGCGAGTCGACCAGACTCCCATCGTAAGCGGTGCCCACCTTTGAATCGAAACCACGATTGAGGATGCCGATGGCGGCTACGCCATTGATCTCTTCGCAAGCCCGGACGCATCGCCGACAAAGGATGCACTTGTTGTAATCGCGCAGGATGAACGGGTTCGCATCCTGGATGGGATAGCTGTGTTGCTCACCGATAAAAGGCGAAGATTTCACCCCATACTCGTAGGCCAGATCCTGCAGCTCGCAATTGCCAGCACTCTCACAGGTGAGGCAATCCAAGGGATGGTCGGACAGCAAGAGCTCGAGCACAAACCGCCGCGATTCCCGCGCCTTGGGCGAGTTGGTGTGCACAACCATGCCTTCGAAAACCGGAAAGGTGCAGGCAGGTTGCAGCGCCCGCTGCTTCTCCACCTCCACCAGACAGATGCGACATGCGCCTGTGGGCTTGAGAGCAGGATGGGCGCACAGTTGCGGGATTCTGATGCCAGCGCTCTCGGCAGCCTGAAGTATCGTGTACTCGCTTGGAACCGAGAGCTCCTGGCCATCGATGGTCACTTGGACGTTTGGCATGCTGGATCCTCCAGATCTTCGGAATGCTCAGCGACTCTGACAAAGGCAGCGGCAGACGCTCTGCTTCCCGAGCCCCAAGCGAAGCCTTGGCCCAGAGAGCGTCAGCCACCCCACGGCATGTTCATATAGCCTTCGTAGACTTTGTCATGGAGCGCCTTGAAAAGCTGCTCATGCCCGCGCTCCCATTGCGCCAGTCTGAGAAGAGCCTGTTTCGCCTCGCCTTCGGCCTTACCCGCAGCCATCTCGTAGAACTCGGCAAAGTCCTTTTCGATCAGATACGCCGTACGAAGCGCGGTCACATCGGGCACCATCGACTCGATCATCGTCTGGTCGAGCATCTCGATGTCTGCGCGGCGCATGAACAAGCCTTCGCCCTCTGCCATCGGGGTAGGCGCTGCAGGGCCAGTCCCCTCTTCCAAGGCATTGAGCAATGCCTGGACGTACGCGATATGCTTTTCCTCCTCATCCACCAGGCGCCTGAAGACGCCCGCTGCCGCAGCATGAGCGGCCCGTTCCGCGTGGCTGGCGAAAAAATCGCGGCCCTCGCGCTCGCGTTGAAGAGCATACTGGTATATCTTTGTCAGATCCATCGTGGCCTCTCCCCTCATTGATCTGGGCGCCACAAGCAGGCGATCCTCCTTTGGCGCCACTCCTCGATCGCGTTATATGATCAAAGGCATTCCTAGGGCGGCACACAGCGCAGTGAGCCTATCCCCCACCCATGGGCCCTAGGCCTCAGAGCACAAGATTGCTCCCATTATACCCGAATATGCTACGAATTTCAACCCCTAGAAGGCCCAGATGATACGAAATTCGTAGAACTCGGCGTCTCAAATCCCACAGACGTGACTCAGCATGCCGGGCTCGGCGCAAGAAAAGCAAGCAGCCGCTCCACGGCCAGGTCGGCTCGCTTTGAGGTGCCCGCGGAGAGCCCCTCGCCAAAGTCGAAATCGGTGCCCAACACTGACAGCACATAGGGGCGCGGACTGCGACCATAGAGGGACTCAGTCAGGGCTACCACCGACGCTGGCTTGAGATGATGCCCAACCAGACTCGACTCATAAGCGGGCGTCACCTCCTGCCAATGCAGTGGCTCCCAGCCGGCGCCGTCCACATGCGCGTCCACAAAGATCACTATATCGCACTCCGCCAGGCTCTCGGCCAACTCGGGGGCCAGTTG
>JAFGLK010000521.1 GCA_016928125.1 Anaerolineae bacterium | reverse complement strand
GCGTGCCGGTCAAGCTGCACGTCCACGGCGAGGCGGGCGAGTACCTGGCGCCGGTGGACCGCCACCGCATCCCCAACTCGGCCTGGTTCGAGGACTATAGCGTCGATTTTGTGCACGGCGGCGGCTGGGGTGGGGGCAGCTCCGACGCGCACTGTTGCACCTACATCCCCGGCGAGACGACCATCGACCTGCCGCTGGGCAGGGTGTACGTGG
The DNA here is from genome assembly GCA_016928125.1 of Anaerolineae bacterium. Next base: position 3,919 of record JAFGLK010000521.1, on the reverse strand, counting down.
AGGTATCCAAGGGGTTCGAGATACGGCCCGTGCGCACCGTGATCGAGGTGACGCCGGACACCGAGGAGATCACGGTCGAGATTGAAAAGGTACTGCCTTGGCGCGAGCAGGGTTGGGTCACCGCCGATACCCACGTCCATTTCCTCTCTCCAATGTCAGCGCTGCTGGAGGGCTCTGCCGAGGGGGTGAACGTGGTCAATCTGTTGGCCAGCCAGTGGGGCGAGCTGATGACCAACGTGGGAGATTTCGACGGCGCCACCACCTGGGGCGCCAAGGAGGCCGGCGGCGACGGCGAATGGCTGGTGCGGGTCGGCACCGAGAACCGTCAACACATCCTGGGCCATATCTCGCTCTTGGGCTACAGCGGCGCGATCATCGCGCCCATGACCACCGGCGGTCCGGACGAGTCGGCTTTGGGCGATCCGATCGAGATCCTGCTCACCGAGTGGGCGCGCCAGGTGCACAAACAGGGCGGCCTGGCCATTCTGCCCCATTTCCCCAACCCGCGCGCCGAACACGCCGCGTCCATCGTCGAGGGCGAGATCGACGGCATCGAGATGACCGCTTGGGGCGATCTCTATAGCGGGATCAACCCCTATTCGCTCTCCGACTGGTATCGCTATCTGAACTGCGGTTATCAGGTGCCGGCGGTGGGTGGCACCGACAAGATGACCGCCAGCACCGCCGTGGGCACGGTGCGCACCTACACTCACCTCCCTGCTGGGCGCCCATTTACCTACGCAGCCTGGATGGAGGCGATCCGCTCGGGCGAGACGTTTGTGACCTACGGCCCCTTGCTCGATGTCACGGTGGACGGCCAGCCCATGGGCGGGCGGATCAGCATGTCGGCCAGCGGCGGCACCGTGGACGTCGCCTGGAGCGTGTCCAGCGTCACCGTGCCGATCACCCGGGTCGAGTTGGTGGTCAACGGCGAGGTGCGCGAGAGCGTAGCGGCCGGGCCGTACGATGCCAGCGGCCACTGGTCGTTCCGAGTGGAGCGCAGCAGCTGGCTGGCGCTGCTGGTGCGCGGCGGCTATGCTGACAAACCCGAGATGATTGCGGCCCATTCCTCGCCGGTGATGGTCGAGCTGGAGGGCTCACCCTTTTTCGCCGCCGCCGATGCGGTGACGATCCTGGAACAGATCGAGGGCGCTATGGCCTACCTCGACACGGTAGGCACGCGCGCCGAGGATCGGATCTACAAACGTATGCGCCTGGTGCTCGAGTCGGCCCATCGTCGTCTTCACAACCGTCTACACCAAAGCGGCCAGTACCATCAACATAGCCCCACAGAGGATCATCGCGCACACCACTAGCCGGCCTACCGAGAGCGTGGCCGACCGAAAACGTGCAGGGCCAAGGGCCTTACCGTAAGTCCTTGCAGCTGCGCTGGCTCGCGCGGTTGTCAGGGTTCTTTGGCGCCTGCTGATAGCCAAAACGCAGATTGCTAGAGCCTGGTTCACTCGCCTGGGATTCTGGGGGTAGAGCGATGAATCGGTTCTTTGGTGCTGCCTGCGCGCCAGGCTGGTGTGGCCGGATGCGGCGTGTCAGCCGCCCAAACATGCCAGATGGGTCAGATGTGGCGGAGAGGCACAGACCGCCGCGATGCAGCCCGGCCCCGCATGGGGGCACAGGCGGCGGAGCGGCGAGCTAGCCACAAGCCTGCCCCGCGAGGCGCGGCCCCACCTGTCCAGTCGGCCAGGTGGGCGAACCGTCCTTTCGGCGAGCCTCGGACTGTGCCGACGCCCGATGAATCCCCATCCGCTCTGATGTATGCTTTGAGCGAGGCAGAGACGGAGCGGAGGTCATCATGTATGACGGAATCTATCCCATCGAGACGGCGGTAGCACTGCGGCTGGAGGAAGCACAGCGTAAGGCAGCGCACACGCGCCTGGTGAAGGAGGCGCTACAGGCGCGCGACCACGCGGAGGGGTTGCTCGGCTGGATGCAGCGCGCCCAAGATGCCTTGGATCGCGTGTTCGGCGTCGGCATCAGCGCGAACGTTCGGCCCTACGCCAGGCTGGTGCGTTAGCCTGGGGCGATAGGCTGGGCCTCACGGCCTCCAGCGTAGGCGAGGAAAGCCTCTAAGCCTGCCTTGCTCTCTCGCGGATGCTGATGGAGAGAAACTTGCCTGAGCGGTGGACAAGGCGCCCTGCGCCAGGGAACTTGCCTGCCTGGGCACGGCCTCCCGGCACAAGACGGGCCGCTCACCTACGCTGCAGCGGCTCGTTTCATTGTGCGCCTCGCACTTGACAAAGCCCCCTCTTTGGAGTTAGGCTCTGGCCGTTCCGAAAGGTCTGAGCAGGGCAGGGGCTCAGCCTGCCGGCCATGGGGCCTAGGGGGGAGTGGGGGTATGCTGCCTTTGCCGCGTCCACGCACGTCGCGTCTCCGCCGCTCGATGCTTCGAGTGGCCGCGTTTCTGGCCCTGTGCGCCATGGGGAGCGGGCTGACGCTGGCCGATGCGCCTCAGCCGGACGTGCACTTCTCCATCCTGAGCGAGCCGTTCGTCATTTGCCCCGGCTGGAATCCCCACTATACCATCCGGCTGACCAACCTGCTGGATGTGCCCCTCTCGAATCTGGTGATCATGGATCCGCTTCCTGCAGACACCTGCTGCGCGCGCAACGCGTACCGAGCGACCATCCAAGGCGCCTACCGCCCCGAGCTGGAGGCCTTTGTCTGGGAGCTGCCGGTCCTCGAGCCGGGCGCCAGCGTGGTGGGGCATGTCCTGTTCCACAGCTATTCGTCGCTTCCCCACGGGACCAGGCTGACCAATGAGGTCATCTGGTGGGCCGACGGCCACATGGGGGCCGGGCGAGCCGAGGTGGTGGTGGTGGACTACAACCGCTGCCAGTATCCCGGGCAGGTCTGGCCGACCTTCACGCCCACGTTGACCCCAAGCCCGATGCCGACCTTGCCGCCGACGCCGACGGCGACGCCGACCCCATCCCTGGCCAGGCTGCGCTTCGAGCCCGACATGGCCCAGATGGGACTGCACGAAGAGACGGCCGTCTCTCTTTTCGTGGAGCACGTGCGCGGTCTCTATGGCCTGGATCTGCGCATCGCATACGACCCGACCCTCGTCGAAATATTGGACGGCGACGCAGAGCAAGCCGGCATTCAGGTGGAACGAGGTGAAGCGCCCTACCCCGATTTCGTCGTCCGCAATGAGGTCGACCCGGCGGCGGGTGTGGTTGCCTACGCGGTGACGCAGCTCAACCCGCGAGCCCCCTACAACGGCACAGGCACCGTGCTGACGCTCCACCTGCGGGGGCAGGCCGAGGGCCGCGGCGCGCTGACCATCGCCGATTGGCAGCTGGTCGACCCCGAGACCTACGAGATCGAGGCGGAGGTAACTGAGGGCAGGTTACGGGTTGGGCCAACCTGGTACGTGACGCCCGACCCGGATCGCAGGGCCCGAAGGTGAGAGGCCAGGCCCCCTTGACTACCCCAGGGAAACCCGGCTGCACTCAGTCTGCCGCCTGCGCCCCTTCTGGCGCAAGCAGTCCCTCGCCCGGCGCCCGCATGGGGAACACGGGCGATACCTCGTCGGTGCTGTAGATGCGGGCGATGCGTCCGTCCACCATCTGGATCACCCTATCCACGAACTCCACCAGGCGCATATCATGGGTGACCAGGATGCTGGCGCGTCCATCCTCGTGCACCAAGTTGGCCAGGGTCTTGACCACCTGAAAGGCGCGCTCCGAGTCTAGGCTGGCGGTGGGCTCGTCGGCCAGCACCAGCGCGGGATCGTTGATCAGGGCGCGGGCAATGGCGACGCGTTGCTGCTGTCCGCCAGAGAGCTGGCCTGGCAGGTTGTTCAGTCGCTCCTCGAGGCCCAGGCGAACCAGCAAGTCGCGCGCGCGCGCCCGATTGGCCCGGGTGTACTCGCCGTTGAGGCGCAGCATGAGCTCCACAT
>JAFGLK010000076.1 GCA_016928125.1 Anaerolineae bacterium | reverse complement strand
GCTGTATGTTGATGGCCAGCCGGTGATCGATGCTTGGTTCGATCATCCCATCCAGACACATGCGGGTGAGATTAACCTGTCGGAGGGCCAACACCAAATGACCGCGCTCTACTATGAGAACACTGGCGTAGCTGTGGCCAAAGTGTGGTGGTCGTCGGTGTACAACCCGGAGGAGTTTTGGCGTGGCGAGTACTTTGGTAACCGCTGGTTGGGAGGCACCCCTATACTCACACGCAACGACAAGTTCATCGACTTTGACTGGGGCTATGGCTCGCCGGATGCACGTATTCCGGGCGACAACTTTTCTGCATCTTGGACGCGCACGGTCGATTTTGCTCGTGGCACCTATCGCTTCACGGTGAGGACCGATGACGGGGTGCGCTTATGGATCGGCAACCAGTTGGTGATCGACCAGTGGCACGACCAGTGGGCTCAATCGCACTCGGCCACGATCTACCTGGCGGGAGAGGAGCTGGTCCACATGGAAACCTATGAGCACACCGGTGTTGCCGTGGCCCGCCTGCGCTGGACCCAGGTAGGGGGAGGCGGCTACCCGTGATGCGATCGTGAAGTTGGTAGTCCACGGACAAAGAGGCGACGAGCGTACCAGTGGCAGCTGAAAGCCTAATACGGTGCAGTCGATCTCGACTCGCCGCCCATATTCATTCTTCCGATTTGCCAGCCAGCCGGTACGGGTGTACTATCTGTCCGTAACGGGGGACTCGGTACGCTCAACAGTGCAAAAAGCGCGGTCTCCTGGTCACAATCCACGGTTTTCGCGGCGTCTAGCGGCCTCGGGCTTCGAGTAACTCATAAGCCCTTGGTCACTAGTTCAAATCTAGTCGCCGCCACAAGGGCTCGATCATGACCAGAGGACCAGATGCCTCTGGTCATTTCTGTTATTGGGCTCGATGCGATAGCGCACGGAGGGGGTCGCGGATGCGTGAATATGAAGCACTTCAGCGCCGACTTGCCCAAGGATGGAACACCTGGAACACGCGCAGTGTGCTCTCGCACGTGCACCTGCCCGATGGCTTTGCGCTGAACCTCGGCCTGAAAGAGTATATGCATTCCAGGTATTTGGCCGAGGCGCTCGTTGGACGCAAAGAGCAGGATGAGGAGCAAATACACCCCGGCCCCCACGCCTATGATGGCAGTTACACCTCGCTGCGGCTGCGCTGGCAGGGAGTGGAGGTCACCGTCCAAAGCGCCACCGACGGAGATGATCTGCTGCTCCTGGTGACTCCGCACACCAGGCATCGTCGCGCGCCGCTGCTGGTCGTCGAGTCAGGCATGCTCTGGAACCGACCCGGCGCGATCGAGCTCCGCGAGGGAGGTTTGTGCGCGCGTACCCCCTCGACCGAACACGTGGTCTTTGCCACCTGCGCGTCAGTAGAGGACGCCAGCCTTCCAGTGAAGACGCCCTATCTCGGCCTGCCCCTCAGCGCGCAAGTCGCCCTGTGCACCGGTCGTCCGCGTTCGCTGCCGGAGATCAGCCAGAAAATTGAGCAGAGACGCCGCGAGCAGGAGGCGCGAGTGGCCTCGTATGGCGATCTATCTGAGCTGTATAGGGCCATCCAGACGGTCATGGCCTGGGATACGATCTACGAGCCTGAGGGCCGGCGGGTGGTGACCCCCGTGAGTCGCATCTGGAACGTGCGCTGGGGCGGGTTCGTGCTCTTTGAGTGGGACACCTACTTTGCCGCCTACATGGCCGGTCTGGACAGTCGTGACCTCGCCTATGCCAATGCCGTCGAGATCACCCGCGCCATCACCGAGAGGGGCTTTGTGCCCAACTTTGCCACCGTCGCGGGGGTCAAGAGTCGCGATCGCTCGCAGCCGCCGGTTGGCGCACTGATGGTTCGCGAGCTGTATCGCAAGTACGGCGAGCGCTGGCTCTTGGAGGAGGTTTACGATGCGCTGCTGACCTGGAACCGCTGGTGGGCGCCCCATCGCAGCTGGGAGGGCTTGCTCTGCTGGGGTTCGGACCCATACGAGCCGGTGGTCGATGCGTTCTTTGAGGTGGCACATGTCCATGACTGGCAGGGAGCGGCCTACGAGTCGGGCCTTGACAACTCGCCCATGTACGACGACGTCCCCTTTGATGGCAAGAGGCACCTCATGGCCCTGGCCGATGTGGGGCTGAATGCGCTCTATATCGCCGACTGCGACGCGTTGGCCGACATCGCCTCAGCCCTGGGCCGCGAAGCCGATGTCTCCGAGCTGCGGGGGCGGGCGGCGGGCCATCGTCATCTGCTGAACTCGCTCTGGCACGAGCCCGCCGGAACTTATCTCAACCGGCGTCTGGACACCGGCGTCTGGAGCTACCGCCTCTCGCCGACCCACTTCTACGCGCTCTTGGCGCGCGCACCCAGCCAGGCCCAGGCACGATGGATGATCGCTGAGCATTTGCGCAACCCGGATGAGTTTTGGGGAGAGTGGGTGCTTCCTTCCATTGCTCGCGGGGACCCTGCTTACAGCGATCAGACCTATTGGCGCGGGCGGATTTGGGCGCCCATGAACCTGCTGGTCTACCTGGGTCTGCGCGAGTATGACCTGCCGCAAGCGCGAGCGGATCTCGCGGAGCGGTCGGCGGCTCTGCTGCTCAAAGAGTGGCAGGCCCGCGGGCACGTCCATGAGAACTATAACGCCGACACAGGGGAGGGCTGCGATGTGCCCAGCAGTGATGGCTTTTACCACTGGGGAGGTCTTCTGGGCATGATCGCCCTCTCCGAAGCGGGGCATATGGATCCAGAGCCTCGCGCGATCTGACGGACGCACCTGGGCACAGGCCCGCCCGGTTCTCGCGGCGATGGGACCGTCGGCAGGCGCCAGAGTCGAGAATCAGACGCCTCTGGTTCAGTGGCGAAGTGGAGCTAAACTGATGGAGACGATCCAAACCGACCGACTGACCATACGCACCTTCTCCCCTGAGGACTGGCGCGATCTGCATGAGATGATCGTCCAGTATTAGGCCTCCGAGTATGCTCAATATGACCACAAATGGCCCACGTCGGAGGAGGAGATCCAAGGCATAGCCAAGTGGTTTTCCACGGGCGACAGTTACCTGGCGGTCTGCCTTCGCGCCACGGGCAAACTCATCGGACTGGTCGCGATGAACCGCGAGAAGCCGGAGGACGGACCGGCGTTCAACCTCGGGTATATCTTCAACTTTGGCTATCACGGCCAGGGTTATGCGACCGAGGCTTGCCGGGCGGCCATCGACTACGCCTTTGGGCAATTGGGCGCAGTGAGGATGGTTACTGGCGCGGCCTCTGAGAACCTGCCCTCACGTCGCCTTCTGGCCAGATTGGGCCTCCGCGAGACGGGGGAGGGGATGTATGCCCTGTCACGGGCGGCGTGGCTGGCGCGGCGCCAGACAACGGACGATCAGATCGAGTAGCGCCGCCCACCGTCATGTAGCTCATGGCCGATGCACTGACTATGCCAATCCCCGTGCACCAGCCTCTAGGGCGTGAAGAGCACCTTCACCGACTCGTTGGGTTTAATCGCCACCTCAAAGGCCTCTTGGGCCTGTTCCAGAGGGAACTTGTGGCTCACCAACTGCGCCAGATCGACCTTGCCCTCCGCCACGAGCTGCACCGCTTCGGCATAAAAGGGCGTGGCATCCATGGGCCGATATAGGCTCCGCGATCCGCTCATGAATCCTTCAAAGTCGAAGGGCGGCACCTTGCGATAGTGAGCGATCAGGCCAATCCTGCCGCCTCTGCTGGTCAAGGCAAAGGCCTGCTTCAGGGTAGCCTCGGCGCCGGCGCACTCAAAGGTCACGTCGGCTCCCTTGCCTTTCGTCGCCGACTTGACGATCTCTTCCAGGTTCTCTGCCGCCGGGTTAATCGTCTGGGCGCCGATCTTGGCGGCCAGTTGGCGCCGCTTGTCGGAGATCTCGCTCACGGTGACGTTCTCGATGCCCCGCGCCCTGCAGAGAAGAAGCACGCTGAGGCCAATCGCTCCCGCCCCCAGAATCAGGATGCTATCCTGCGGTTTGAGCATCGGCCGGTAGCAGCTCTTCAGGGCCACCGTGAAAGGCTCGATCACCGCGCCATCCTCGTAGGACACGTGCTGAGGGACTTTGACGAGCCTGCGGTCGGCATCGGGTATGAAGACATACTCGGAGAAGGCGCCCAGGTTGCCCTGTGGCCAGGCGACGCCGAGGGTCGCCTTGTCTCCCACCCGAAACCGCCTGACCTCGCTCCCGACCTCGGCCACGTCCCCACAGTACTCGTGGCCGGAGTTCATGGGGTATTTCCAGGTCAGGCCAAACGCCGTGGCCAGATACCGATGCACGTCTGATCCGCAGATGCCCGAGGCTCTCACGCGGACCAACACGTCGTGCGGCCCGATCTTGGGGATCTCTACCTCTTTCACACGGACGTCAAGGGCGCCGTAGATGATGACTGTTTTCACTTGGTCTTCCTTTCGCAAAAGCTGTACTTTCCAGCGATCACGGTAGCGCAGCCGATCCTTGGGTACAAGCCCCCTCGTGTATGGTTGCATTGTCATCCAAGAACCAGGCCGCTGCAAATACAAGGCCGCGCGATCGAGCCCAGCCGGATCGTTTGCGTCCTCGCGGCGCGCTGGGGGGAATGCCTCTTTTCGAGTTGCTCTGGTTTGGCGAAGTCGGGCTCTTGGTTCATAATGCGCCCCGTAGCCGGAAACGGTCTGATGAAACAGCCGGCCCGCAGCATGGATATCCCAAAATCACCAAAGCGAGGTCCACTTTGCCCCAAGACATCACCCTCCAGGTCAACGGCCGCACCCACCATGTGAACGTCGAACCGGACACGCCACTGCTCTACGTCTTGCGTAACGATCTCGGCCTCAAGGCGGCCAAGTTCGGCTGCGGCGAAGGACAGTGTGGCGCCTGCACGGTGCTTGTCGATGGACGCCCCCGACCGTCGTGCCATGTGACCGTCGCAGCGGCGCAGGGGCATGAGATCACCACGCTGGAGGGGCTTGGCACGGCGGATGCCCTGGACCCTGTGCAACAGGCCTTTGTCGACGAGGGCGCCGTTCAATGCGGATTCTGTACACCGGGGATGATCGTGGCCGCCCGGGCCTTGCTCAACCGCCATCCGCACCCGACCGATGAACAGATCGACGCGGCCTTGTCTCAGAATCTGTGTCGCTGTGGGGCCTATGACCGTGTGCGCCGGGCGATCCACCGCGCCGCCGGACAGGCTCTGCAACTCGAGCCGCGGGTGATCGAGTCACATCCAGAACGGGAAGGTTCCCTAGCCAACGCCGCCCTGCCTAGCCCCTTGCTGCACACGCCCGATCTGGACGCCTGGATCCGCTTCAACGACGACGACACGGTGACGGTGTTCACCGGCAAGGTCGAGTTGGGCCAGGACCTGCGCACCGCAGTGGCCATGATTGCGGCCGACGAGCTGGATGTCTCTCTGCGTCGCATCCGGGTGGTGATGGCCGACACCGGGCGTTCGCCCGACGAAGGCTATACCGGCAGCAGCATATCTCTGGAGACCTCTGGCAACGCGATCCGCTACGCGGCGGCGGAGGCCCGTCACCTCCTGCTGGCGGAGGCGAGCGAGGAGTTGGGCGCGCCTATGGGGACCCTCACGGTGAGCGACGGCGTCATCACTGATCCAGCCACGGGTCGCTGCGTGAGCTATTGGGCTCTGCATGGGGGCAAGCGCTTTGGCTGCCCGGTGAGCGGCGTGGGACGCCCCAAGCGCGCCGAGGCTTATGCGCTCGTGGGGCAGGCTCAAGATCGGCTTGACCTCGTGGCCAAGGTGACCGGCACGGCCACCTTCGTGCACGATCTGGATATGCCCGGTATGGTCCACGGCAGAATCGTGCGACCGCCAGCCTATGACGCCAGGCTCGTCTCGGTCGACGAGTCGACGGCGACCCGGATGCCCGGCGTGATCGCGATCGTGCGCGACGGGAGCTTTCTGGGAGTCGTCGCTGAGCGTGAGGAGCAGGCCGTGCGCGCCATGGAGTCGCTCGAGAGCAGCGCGGTTTGGCAGAACGACACAACGCTGCCATCCCAGGACACGCTGGGCGATTACATGCTCAGCCAGCCTGAGCAGGCCTTCCTGGTGCGCAATGGGACACCGGTGCGCGACCCGATTCCGCCCATCGAGGCGCCGACCGGGGCCGTTCAGACGATCTGCGCCACCTATTTCCGGCCCTATCACTCCCACGCCTCTCTGGGACCTTCAGCGGCAGTGGCCTTGATGGACGAGGATCAGCTCACCGTCTGGACCCACAGTCAGGGCGTGTACCCTGTCCGGGCGGGGGTGGCGTATGTGTTGGGGTTGCCGGAGGAAAATGTGCGCTGTATCCATGTGGATGGGCCGGGGAGCTTTGGCCACAATGGAGCGGACGACGTGGCCCTGGATGCGGCTCTGCTAGCCCGCGCCACACCCGGGCGGCCGGTGTCCGTGAAATGGACCCGCGCCCAGGAGAATGCCTGGGAGCCCTACGGCCCCGCGACGCTGATCGCCATGCAGGGCAGTTTGAACGCGCAAGGCGAGGTGATCGACTGGAACCACGATGTGTACGGCTATTCCCATGTGGTGCGTCATCGCGTCCACGAACCCGTGGGCGCCCTCATGCCCGCCTGGTACCTGGCCGACGCATTCGAACGACCTCAGGCCCAGCCCAGCCTGGGCCCTCAGACAGGGGTACATCGCAACGCCGATCCGCTCTACACCTTTCCCCAGCGACGCATCGTGAAGCACTTTCTGCCCGATAGCCCGCTGCGCGTGTCGGCGCTGCGCGGCCTGGGATCCTACGCCAATGTCTTTGCGGTCGAGTCCTTCACCGACGAGATGGCCCAGGCGGCCGGGGCGGACCCTGTGGCGTTCCGCTTGGGTTACCTGGACGACGAGCGCGCCCGAGCCGTGATCGAGGCGGCCGCAACCAAGGCTGACTGGCATGCGCGCCAGCGGCCGAAAGGCGCTGGCCAGGGACGTGGGTTCGCCTTTGCCCAATACAAGAATCGTCAGGTCTATGTGGCCGCGGTGGTTGACCTGCGCGTGGACCCAGAAACCGGGGAGATCCATCTGGAGCGGGCCGTGCTTGCGGCCGACACCGGTCAAGCCGTGAACCCCGACAGCCTCAGCAGTCAGATCGAGGGCGGTTTCGTGCAGTCGGCCAGTTGGACGCTCAGAGAGGAAGTGCGCTTCAGCCCGCACGCCATCACCAGCAGCGATTGGCGCAGTTACCCGATCCTGCGCTTCCGTGAGGCGCCGGTGATCGAGACCGTGTTGCTCAACCGGCCGGGGCTACCCATCCTGGGGGTGGGCGAGGGCGTGATGGGGCCGGCCCCGGCGGCCATCGCCAATGCGGTATATGATGCCGTCGGCATCCGCTTGCGGCGCATTCCCTTCACGCCTGAGCGCGTTCGAGAGGCGCTCGCGGAGCTCAAGGCGCCAGAGGGGCAAGGCGGAGAGGTGTTCGGGCGCTAACTCCCCTCCCGACGAGATCGGCCACTGCCTTGGTTGCATGCTGCGGGGCGCTGCCTCTGCTGAGCAGGCTCGGGATGCGCCGTCCGGTACGCTGCGACCGATGCGTGGCCGAGCCTCCTGTGAATGGGTGGGTCCATTGTTCAGCCCGTCAATGGATGCTATAATCGCTCGGAATTGGCCAGGCCGCGTTCCTGTCCGCCGAGCTCGGGGAAGGAGATAGACCTATGCTGTCCGAGGGCGTCGTGATCCATGGCCGCGAGGATTTCCGTTACGAAGCGTTCGAGATCGCCGCATTGCGCGACGAAGAGGTGCTGGTCGAGATCGAGAGCTGCGGCATCTG
>JAFGLK010000520.1 GCA_016928125.1 Anaerolineae bacterium | reverse complement strand
TGTCGCCACACATGAATACGCGATCCAGGGCAACTGCCCGGGAGTAGCTACGCGGATTATAGCGCGGGCGAGGGTGCTGTCAAGCCTGCGCGCGGCGATCCTGAGCCTGGCTCTGACGCAGCCGTGCCCGTCTCGAGGCATTGGACAGATCCGTTCATCTCGACTATCATGCCCTGTGCTAGACCGTGCTGAGGGGCGGCGTCGCCGACGTGCCAAAGGGGGCAGTGTGAGACGTGCCGAGCTTGAGCGCCTGAGAGATCTCTATCGGCGGACCTTGCTTCAGGATGTGGTGCCGTTCTGGCTGAGACATTCCCTCGACCGCGAATACGGTGGCTACCTGACCTGCCTGGATAGAGCCGGGCTCCCGTATGGCTGGGACAAGGCCATGTGGCTCCAGGCTCGCCAGGTGTGGCTGTTCGCCAAGCTCTACCACACCGTCGAACCCCGCGACGAATGGCTGGACGCCGCCAGGCTGGGCTATGCGTTCATGCTGCAGCACGGCTTTGATGCCGCCGGGCGCATGTTCTTCAGCGTCACGCGAGATGGGCGGCCCCTGCGCCAGCGACGGTACCTCTTCACCGAGACCTTTGGCGTGATCGCCTGCGCCGAGTATGCCCGCGCCACGGGCGATCCAGCCGCGCTGCGCAGGGCCGTCGACACATACCGCCTTCTGGTGCGGCTACACCGCACGCCCGGCGCCTTGCCCCCCAAGGTCATCCCCGAGACGCGCCGCACCGTGGCGCTGGCCATGCCCATGATCTTGATCGCCACCACGCAAGAGCTGCGCCAGGCGCACAACGACCCGCTCTACGACCAGGTGGTGGATCAGGCCATTGCGGAGATCAGCGAGCACTTTCTCAAGCGCGAGGAACGGGCTTTGCACGAAACGGTGGGGCCAGAGGGCCAGCGGCTCGACTCCCCTGAGGGGCGGCTCGTCAATCCAGGCCATGCCATCGAGGTCTCCTGGTTCCTGATGCACGCAGCGCGCCAGCGAGATGATCCGGCTCTGCTGGCCCAGGCGGTCGACATCCTTGACTGGTCGCTCGACTGGGGTTGGGACGAGGCCTACGGCGGCTTGCTCTACTTTGTCGATATCGAGGGGCGCCCACCAGAGCAGCTCGAATGGGACCTGAAGCTCTGGTGGCCACACACCGAGGCGCTCTACGCCACGCTTCTGGCTCATCATCTCACTGGGGCTGAGCGCTTTGCTGCCTGGCATGAGCGCATTCGAGCCTGGGCCTTCGACCACCTGGCCGATCCCGAGCACGGCGAATGGTTCGGCTATCTCCACCGCGATGGTTCGGTGTGCTTGCAGGCCAAGGGCTCGATGTGGAAAGGGGCCTTTCATCTGCCGCGGGCGCTGTGGTTGTGCGCACGTCTGCTGGACGAGATGCTCGCTGCGGCCTGAGGCGGGGCGCTCGTGAATCACGCTTGGGAGGATAAGCAACATGAAGATCATCGGCATCGTCGGAAGCCCAAGACGCAAGGGACACACAGCGACCCTGGTGCAGGCCGTGTTGAGGGGCGCGGAAGCCCAAGGCGCAGAGACCGAGATGCTCTGTCTGGGCGATTATGATATCGCCGGCTGCCTGGGCTGCAGCGCCTGCAAGCAAGGCGACGCCTGTGTGCAGGGCGACGACATGCACGTGATCTATCGTGCTCTAGAATCTTGCCAGGGGTTGGTCCTCGGCTCGCCGATCTACCTGGATCACATCACGGCCCAGACCAAAGCGGTGCTCGACCGCATGTACGCCTACCTCGGCCCGCAGCTCGAGAGCCGCTTCCCCCGGGGCATCCGGGGAGTCATCTGTCTCACCTGGGAGGCAGCCAACCCGCACGCCTATTCCGACGTGGGCGAATGGCTGTCCGGAAGACTCAAGTACTACTTTGGGATCGAGACGCTTACGACCCTCACCGCCGAGGCCACAGATGGGGTGCCGGTGAGTGGGCGGCCCGAACTGCTTGAGCGCGCACGCGAAATCGGGGCCAAACTGGCGCAGAGCGCCTCCGCTTGAGACCGCCTCAAGGGGAGCGCCCACGGCGGCCTACCGAGCGCGGATTCCGGTTTTGGGCCGATGAGCACGCCGAACCGCGCTGGGACGGCTCGGTTGATGGAACTGCGCAACGCCAGCTCAGCAGGTCAGCTCACGTCCCTCAGGCGCCGATACCCTCGCATCCCCAAGGCCACCAGGGCGCGCATGCTCAGGTAGCGGGGCGTGCTGCCCTCGTATCGCCGATAGGCCTCCCCATACATGCGCGCCAGAAAGCGCTCCTCTGCCAGGATCTGCCGATGGAGGCAGAGCGCCACCGCCGCAAAGAAAAACAGAAATAGCGCATTGAGATTGATCAAGAACGTGCCCAAGAAATAGAGGTCAAAAAAGAGATAGATCGGATTGCGGCTGAGGCGATAGACCCCGCCCACAACCAGGGCGCCGGGGTTGGCCTCGTCGATTCCCAGGCGCCAGGAGCCACCCAGGTCGCGCATGGCTCGCAAGAGCAACCCAAAGCCCAGGAAGAGAAAGGCGACCCCGACGCCGCGCACCGCGGCGGCCTCAAGCAGCGGCCGGCCCATGATCGGCGCCAGCCAGGCGGGGACCCACCCCAGAGCGCGCGCCAGGACGAGCATGGCCCACACAGCCGTGAGGGCGAATACCAGCCCGGTGAGAGGCAAGCCGTCATCGCGCGCGCCCAGATGTAGGGGCTGCACGCCCTGCTCGCTCCAGAGGGAGATCGTGCGCTGCGAGACGAGCGCGAGAAAGACCCCCAGAAAGATCACCTGCAGCGCGCCCAGATAGCGGTCCATACAGCCTCGCGATGCGGAGCTGGCCTCAGGCCCTGCCGCTGGCCCCAAACACATCCAGATAGTGTCCGCAGCGCTCCTTGAACGACTCGACCGCCACCCGACTGAGCGAGTGATACGAGGCATCTGCGGCCCCAGCCGCGGCCACCAGGCGCTTGCCCGTGGTGACAAACAGGTCGGTGGCCACATTCACCTTGGAGATCCCCGCCGCGATCGCCGCCCGGAACTGGTCGTCGCTGCAGCCCGAGCCTCCGTGCAGCACCAGCGGAATGTCGACGCGCGCCCGAATGGCCCTCAGCAGATCGAGATCGAGCGCGGGCTCGCCATCATACAGGCCGTGGGCCGTGCCGATCGCCACCGCCAGGAAATCCACATCCGTCTCGGCCACAAAGCGCTCCACATCGTCCGGGTTGGTAAAGCCCTTGCGCTGGCTTCCGTAGGCGCGATACTCGCTGCCACGGCCGACGTGCCCCAGCTCCGCCTCGACCCCGAGGCCCACGGCGTGTCCTGCCCGCACGATGGCGGCCGTACTGGCGATGTTCTCGTCCAGCGAGAGCTGCGATCCGTCGTACATGATGTCGGTGAAACCCAACGAGATGGCCCGCATGCATTGCTCGAAACTGCCGCCGTGGTCCAGCATCAGCGAGACCGGCACGCTGGCCTCTTCGGCCCGCGCCCGGATGTAGCTGGCCAGGGCGCGCGCGTTCGGGCGCTCCACCATGCCCGCATAGAGCGCGACCATGGCCGGCGCGCGCTTTTCCTCCAGCGCCAGGAACATGCCCTCCGTGCTATGCATGTCAGAGGTGTCAAACAGCGGCAATGCGTACTTTCCGTGCTGGGCGCGCTTGAGCTCGGCGCCGATCGATACGAGAGGCATGGTGTCGTCTCCTTGGCCAGCCCGATGTCGGGCGGCCTGATGTGTTGGCTCGGTTGAGCCTCGGTTCCGACTGATACGGGCTCAGTCCAGATCGATGCCGCGCTCGTGCAGGAACTCGATCACCTGGTCATAGGTCGGGATGCTGCGCCGTCCACCCAGCTTGGTGCACTTGAGCGCCGAGACGGCCGTCGAAAAAGTGGCCACGGTGCGCACGTCCCAACCCTTGAGCAGGCCCACCAGATAGGCGCCGTGGAACACGTCGCCCGCGCCGGTGGTATCGACCACATCCACATCAAAGGCCGGGGTGTGAAAGCGCTCCTCGGCCGTGACCGTATAGCTGCCGTCGGCGCCCTCGGTCTGCACCACGATGGAGGGGCCGAGCGCCAGCATCGCCTCGCCCGCCTGCCACAGATCGCGCTCGCCCGTGGCCGAGAGGCCAAAGTTCGAGCCGCAGATCAAGATATCCACATGGCGCAGCAGCTCCAGCGTCTCGGGCGGGCAGGGGCGCCCGTCGGTGCGGCTGCAATCGATGCACACGCGCTTGCCGGCGGCCTGCATCCACTGGGCGGCCTGTAGGGCCGCCTCGCGGTGAAAGTTGTCCAGATGCAGGAACTCGGCCGAGGTGATATAGTCGCGGTCCAGCTCCTCGGGGCGCAGCGCGCCGATGCCCATGGCGCCCAGCCCGGCGAACACCCGCTCGCCGGTCTCCTCATGTACGAACACCAACACCACCCCGCTCTCCGGGCGGTCGCGAATCACCATGCGGCTGGTGTCGACCCCGTGCTCCTTGAGCGAGTCGAGCTTGATGCGCGCCACCGGGTCGTT
>JAFGLK010000519.1 GCA_016928125.1 Anaerolineae bacterium | reverse complement strand
GGTTCTCGGACAGGATCCTGCCGATCCCCTCGCGCCGGGCGATCTTTTCGATCGCAGCGATCATGGCGTCGCCGTTGCCGAAGCGCAAGTCGATACCCTCTGTGTCCTCCAGGGTAATCAGCCCATTCTCAAAGCATTCCATGCCAAAGGCGATCGTCACGCCTGTGCCGATGGTATCTAGCGAATAGGCGTTACAGAGCTCGTTGCCGCGAGACACGGCCACGATATCGCTGACCCCACAGCAAGAGCCCAGCGAGCCGATCGTCTCGTACTCGGGGCCGCCATAGTCGGGGTCGACCGAGTAGGCTTCGCGCTCCGCCTTGACCACCTTCTTGCAGCGCACGGCGCAGGCCCAACAGCCCTCCATGCCGATGCCGATCTTGTCGCAGACATACTCCAGACCGCTGATCTCGGGGAACTCCCCATCGCGAAAGTTGCGCACTGGCATGTTGCCCTGCAGAATGCCACTCTCCAACGGACCGCCCGCAGTGCCCCACTTGTGCAGTGAGGCCGCCCGCGTGCCCTCCTGCACCTCACGCGCCGCACGACGCGCCATCTCACGGATCGTATCGGGATTGACGCCGTCGAGACTGTTGGTGCCCCGTGAGACAATGGCCTTGAGCTTCTTGGAGCCCATCACCGCGCCCATGCCCGTGCGACCGGCAGCATCTTTGATGCCATGCATCACGCAGGCATACTTGACCATGTTCTCACCAGCTGGTCCGATCATGGTCAACTCGGCGCGGGGCTCGCCCAGCTCCTCACGCACCAACGTCTCGGTCTCCTTTGTGGTCTTACCCCAGAGGTGACTGGCATCGCGCAACTCAGCCTGGCCATCCTTGACCCATAGGTAGATCGGCTTGGGTGAAACGCCCTCAAAGATGACGGCGTCGAACCCGGCGCGCTTGAACTGGGCACCCCAGTTTCCACCCGATTCGGTGGCCCCAAATGCACCTGTGATCGGCGAGACGGCGCCCACGGCGCTGCGCGATGCGCCCGAAATGGCCAGCCCACACAACACACCTGGGGCAAAGATCAGCTTGTTCTCCGGCCCGAGTGGATCAGCGTCTACAGGCACCTCTTTGATCAACACGTCGGCGATGATGTTCCAACCGCCCATGTAGCGCCGGAAGTAGGCCATGCCTGGCTCATCCACCGTGATGGTGCCCTCGGTGAGATTGACACGCAGGATCTTGTTGTGAAACGACCTCGACATATCCATCCTCCTGAAGAATTGTTGGATGCTGGCCGCCGTCAAACGTCAGTTGCGGTCGATAGACAGCCTGAGGCGCAGCCCCTAGAGGCGCTTTCCCTCAGCTCCGCGTGCCCACTCCCCAGCGTGGGCGCGCGAATGCATCTCCTGGCCAGGATGGCCAGAGGCGCCGAAACAGGAGTAGACCGTGGCCAGCACTCCAGCGGCAAACGTTAGGGCCAAGTATACACGGGGTCGGCAAGAGAACAAATCTCCCCCGGCATAGGCGCCCGACCGGGTGGGCGCCAGCGTTACGCCGCTCCACTCCTGCCGTGAGTGGCTATGGCTCGCTCTGTTCCAGCAGCGAGCGTACCTCCGCCGCCTCCTGGTGAGAGAGCTGCCAGTCGGCCGCGCGCGCATTGGCGCGCATGTGCTCATCCGAGCTGACCCCCGTGATGACCGTGGCCGTGCTCGGCTCGGCAAGCAGCCAGGCGATGGCCAGATCGGCCAGGGCGTGGCCGCGCTCCTCGGCAAAACGGGTCAGCTTGCCCAGCCTGGCGTAGTTGGCCTCGGTGGCGTAGCGCCCCAGGTAGCGCCGCGTGCGCTCGAATGCGGCCGCCCGACTGTCTGGCGGGTAATCCTCGCCCTGCTCGTAGCGCCCCGCCAGCAGCCCGTTGGCCAGAGGAAAATAGGGCAGCAGGCCCACCTCCATCGCCCGACAGAAGGGGATCAGCTCAGCCTCCGCCTCCCGCTCAAGCAGGTTGTAATGAGCCTGGGTGGTCACAAAAGGACTCCAACCGTGCCAGCGCGCCAGGTCGTTGCAGCGGCAGATCTGCCACGCGGCATAGTTGGAGGCTCCCACATACCGGACTTTGCCCGAGCGCACCATCTCGTCCAGCACACGCATCGTCTCCTCGATGGGTGTGTCGGGATCGAAGCGGTGGATCTGGTACAGGTCCACATGGTCGGTGCGCAGGCGGCGCAGGCTAGCCTCCAGAGCGCCCATCAGATGGTAACGCGAAGCGCCCCAGTCGTTAGGGCCCTCGCCGGTGGCGCTAAAGCCCTTGGTGCCCAGTACGATCTTGTCGCGCAGGCCCGTCAGGGCCTGGCCCAGCAGCTCCTCGGCCAGAGAGGTGCCCGTGTACCAGCTGCCATAGATGTCCGCCGTGTCGATATAGTTCACGCCGCTGTCCAGCGCAGCATGGATGATGCGCTTGGCCGCCGGCAGATCCACCCGCCCGCCCCACTGGCCGCCGGTGCCCAGGCTGACCGCCGACACCCTCACACCCGAATGGCCGAGTTGGCGATAGTGCATAGCCCCTCCTAACGCAGTTGTGCGCCCCCGAAGCGTCTTCTACGGCACCGTATCAGCCACCATGGCGGTTGAACCAGGCACGCTCCTCAAAGGGCATTTTCTCGCGTTGCGCCCAGTGCTCAGCCGGAACGCCCAGCGGCAGCAGGATGCGGACGATCCTGTCGTCGGGGAGCCCCAATAGCTCGCCAATAGCCTGCGCTCGGTCCTCGCGCCGGACCCAACCATCGATCCAGACGCTGGCATAGCCCAGGGCCGTGATCGCCAGAAGGATGTTCTCCGTCGCGGCGGCGCAATCCTCCACCTCGAACGTGAGGCGCTCTCCAGTCGCGTCTGTATCCATAGGGATCACACAGGCGATAAAGGCCCGCGCTCCCTGCTGCGCCCG
>JAFGLK010000075.1 GCA_016928125.1 Anaerolineae bacterium | reverse complement strand
CCAGCGTCTTGGCGATGTCTGTGATGGTCTGCTGCGCCTTGGCCAGCTCCCAGCGCACGCCGCCCCTGTCTGACACCGAGAACCCGTTGACCAGGTAGCCCAGGCCCGCATCCCGCAGGGCGATAAAGTCGAGCACCGGTTTGCCGTCGGCGTCGGCCGAGAGGTAGCGCATCCACTCGCCGCGGGCGATAGCGGCCATCATACGCTGCACCTCCTCGACGCTGATCTGCGTGCCCGCGGTGATCTCTCGGATCCGGCTCGCGACCTCAACATTCTTCAACAGACGTTGGCCCTGGCTGTAGGCCGTGCGCTGCGAGTATCCTGCTCGGATGGCGGCCTGGGTCGCGTTTCGATCCCGGCAATACTCGACCGCAAAACGCTCTCGCTTGGGAGACAACTGCACAGCCATCGAGCACCTCAACCATGGGAGCGCCGGCTGGGTCGCTTTCACCGGCTCTGCTGCACCCATCCTATCGTCTCACGGACCACCCCAACGCTAAGAAAACGGTAAGGCGGGGTGCGGGAACGCCTCGGCTTATGGGCGACCGGCCACGGTGCAGCATAGGCTCACTTTTCAGCGGCATCTGCGTACCAGCAGGCGCCGCAGGCTGGACACACGGGCAACAGCCAACGCCGAGGTGGAAGCGGAAAGGTCGGCTGCTTGTCGCTCCAGACGCAGCCGCAGCGACAACAACGGAGCTGTCCGCCGGGGCTTCGCTCGGGCAACTCGAGAGGCTCGCCCGCCATGACCTCGGCGCTCCGGGCGTTAGCATCCAATGAACTGAGATAGGACTCGCCGTAGGCGAGCTGCGCTACGATGGAGGGCTGATCTACCAGACCGATCAGGTCGCGCCGCTCTGCGTAGCGCCCGCGCTTGGCCTCGCGATACAGGCAGCGTATCCAGTCGGGCCAGGTCCAGCTCTGGCCTGGTCTGATCTTGTAGGCCGACTCGCAGGCTGCACAGAACATCCAGGAGCGGGTGATACGATGACCGCAGATGGCGCATCGGCCCAGGTATTCAGGCACCTTCGCACCCTTTCCTTCCTTATACTACAGCCCAACGTGAAGCCGATTCTATAAGCTGCAGGCGCCCAACTTGGCGCGGATTCGCGAAACGCGCTGCGAGATGGCCGGTTGGGTCACGCCCAGGGCCTGGGCGATCTCGCGTTGCGGGTATCCTTGGAGCAGGTACAGGGCGATGCGCCGCTCGACATCGCTCAACTGGCCGAGGGCGTCGTGTACATCGATCAGCTCCTCGGTCATGGCCGCCGATCTGGATGACATGTGACCTCCTGACGTGCAGGCTTGCCGCTGCGCCCCACGCTCAATCATCCTGCGATCCCTCCAAGGCGCGTTCGAGCAGGGCGATGCCCGTGCCGTCATGCACCATGGCAGTCGTGACATGCAGGACGCGCCAGCCGAGGAGGATCGCTGCGTTGCCTTTCTCCACGTCGCCCAGATAGCGGTTGAGCTTGTGGTGCCCAAAGCCGTCCAGCTCCACCGCCAGCTTGAGATCGGGCCAGGCATAGTCGAAGCGCCAGCGGCGAGGCGGCGCGAAAACGTGCTCACAGGCGGCCGGCTCGATGCCGACCGCCTGCATCTGCGTCGCGAACTCGCGCGCCAGTTCCGACTGCTCCTCAGATTTCCTCGGCATCGCCCAGCTCCTCATCGTTGTCCCAGGCTTCTTCGCTATCGGCGCCAAAGAGCGCATCCACCACGCTCAGCGGCCTGGGCCGCCATCCGCGGATTACCTCCATGAGGCGAAGGCTGAGGCGTTCCAGCAGCTCGTCGCACGCATCCACCAGGCCGAGCTGCTGATAGTTGGAGATATCCAACGCGCCCAATGTGGGCAGCCTCGCACCATTCACGCTGATCGTGGCAAAGACCAGGATCAGATCCGACACATGCGGAGGGTAGCCCCGCTCCGCCAACATGCGTCTGCGCTCTTGCAGCCCCGGCACACGCCAGTCGATCAAGGGAATCTCAGCTCGCAGGTGTGCCTCGACCAGGCGCGCGATGGTATCGTAGCTGGGGACGACCGGACTGGGCGCTGGCAGCATGTCCCCCACTTTCATCGCAACATCTTCCCGTGAGCGATCAAATCCAAGAGCTCATGCATAGGGTGCAGGCTCTGCTCCGCGAGGACGTGATTCAGGATGCCATGATCCCTGAACCTTCTCTTGGTGGCCGCCAAGACCTCATCCTGCCAGGCCCACCCACACAACCGATGGGAGACCTGTACGAGCACATAGATGTCGGATCGCACCTCGCCGACCGGCACCTTGAGCATCAGGACCCCAGGCCCGTTGTAGGTATCCGTCTTGACATCCACCAGGTGCGCTTGCCCATCAATCGCCACCTCGAAATCGCGGCCCGCGTCGCCCATCAGCCTGTGGGTCAGATCGACGTCTGCGCCGAGCCACTCGGCGAAGGCCAACTCACCCAACATGCCCACGATGTGCGAGTTGGCGTTCAGCAGTCGCGTCGACTGAAAGGGCAGCTTCTCGATCTGTCGGCGTGCGGCCTCCGCCAGGGCTGCATCTGCAT
>JAFGLK010000518.1 GCA_016928125.1 Anaerolineae bacterium | reverse complement strand
TTCTCAAAGCCCGGGAACATGGGAATGGTGCGCAGCGAGGTGAACCCTCTAGCCACCTGCTCCCGAGCGCTGCGCGCGCGCCCCTCCAGAGTATCTCCTCTCACATTGGCAAAGACCTTGACCTTGTCGCGGCACTTGCCGCCCAACAACTGGTAGACGGGCAGGCCTGCCCACTGACCGATGATGTCCCACAGCGCGATATCGATCGCGCTCTGGGCGGCGCTCAGCACGGCGCCCATGAAATGCGTGCTGCGCGACACGACCTGGAAATGGTGCTCGCGCAGGGCAGGATCCCGGCCTACATAGTAGGCGCTCAGCTCCTCAATTGCCCTCTGAACCATCCCGTGGTGGGCCCACAGCCCGGCCTCGCCATTGCCGACGATGCCCTCATCGGTGTAGACCCGCACCAACAGGCTACGGCCGACCCAGAACGTCTTGATCTCGGTGATCTGCATCTCTCTCTCCAAAAAGTAGTTTTGTGTCCCGCCCCGCGATGCCTCCCGAACCTGGCGTCCAGCCTCCGAGACAGCCCTACCATGGCGCGTGACCCGGCCCGGGCGCCTGCAAAGGTGTACTCTGCCGCCAGGCGGCTGTCAAGTCACATTGCGCGTGGGCGTGGCAAGCATCCCCATGCGTCGCCACAAGGCCCGTTCCCGCGCGCCTGCCCCCACAAGGCACCGCGTCCGAGAGCCGGGACGAAATACTTGCCAAATCAGGTAAGGCGTGCTACAATGGGAATAGAACAAATGTTCTATGGACACCGGAGGCGCTATGCTCAGACAGATCGTCCACGCAGCTAACTCGCTCGACTGGATCACGCCGCTTGCGGCCGAAATCCAGGACCTGGTCCAGGGCCCCTCCTACACCTTCCTGATCGACGATGCCGACGCCTTGAGCGCCGCAGAGATCCAGGCCCACCTGGAGCACCATGGCCTCAAGGTGTGGGGCCTGATGTACGACGGCGACGTCCTGCTCTTGAGTGTGCCCCAGGACAAGGCCGAGTGGGCCGCCTATCTCCTTCAGAAGCTGGGCTTGCCGCTTCTCAACGGATCGCCTGCGCACGCCAGTCAGGTTCACAGAGCGAGCCAGGGCTCGGGCGGCGCAACAGGGCTGTTCGACTGGCTCGTGGAGTGGCTTCTGCCCGATTGACGGGTGGGGCGGCGTGCCTACGATGCGTCCACCCCCTGGCGCAGCTCACGGAAGAGCCGTGCCAGGTCCTCAGGTTTGTAGTGGGCGTTCAGGCCGCTGGGGTTGGGCAACACGCACAACCTCGCGCCAGCGATCCGGCGACATCGCAGGCCCACTTGGGCGTCGCGCTCGCCGAAGGCCTGACGATACGCCCCGATCCCCAGAACGGCCAGGCAGCGGGGGTGATAGCGGTCCACAGTGGACGCCAATCGCTCACCGCCGAGCACGAGCTCTTCCCGCGTAAGGTCGGCCGCCGTGGCCGTCGCGCGCGCCACCAGATTCGTGATACCATAGCCCGCCTTGAGCAGTTGGGCGTCCTGGTAGGGAGACAGCAGCCGGGCGGTGAGCCCGCCCTCGTACAGGGCGCGCCAGAAGCGGTTGCTGGGATGTCCAAAGTGGTGTCCGATGGCGGCTGAGTAGAGCCCCGGATTGATCCCGCAGAAGAGGATGCGCAGATTCGGGGCGACGAGGTCGGGCAGAGCCTTGCCCTTGGCGGCGAGGAGCTGCTCCCGGGTGGGTCTCTCCACTTGGCGCACGTGTCTTGCCTTCTTGTTGCCGAGCTGGCGTCCAGGACGTGTGGAGAGTCTAGCCGCGGCCTGTCAGCAGGTCAAGCCCCGGTGGAGTTGGGCTACGTTTGATCATGGAGGCTCGCCTTCTGGCCTCTGTGCGCGGGCGCTCGCCAGGCAAGACACACTCATATAGAATCGCTCTCAGCACGGGTGAGATGAGCGAGGAGGTCTCCATGACGATCATTGATACGCATACGCACTTTTACGATCCCACGCGACCCCAGGGCGTGCCCTGGCCCCCAGAGGACAACGCGCTGCTCTACCGCACGGTGCTGCCCGAGCACTATCGCGCGGTGGCCGCGCCGCATG
This sequence comes from Anaerolineae bacterium, assembly GCA_016928125.1. Next base: position 3,163 of record JAFGLK010000518.1, on the reverse strand, counting down.
GCATCACCGGCACGGTGGTCGTGGAGGCCAGCGACTGGCTGGAGGACAACCTGTGGGTGCTGCAGTTGGCGCAGAACGAGCCGATCATCGTGGGGTTCGTGGGGCACATTACGCCCAAGCGACCCGCCTTTGGCAGCGAGATCGGGCGCTTTGCGCGCATCCCGCTCTTCCGCGGCATCCGCGTGCGCCCCGATCTGCTGGCCGATGTGGAACGGGGTACGTTTCTGGACGACATGGCCCTCTTGGCGGAGAAGGATCTGAGTATGGACGCCCTGGCGCGCCTGCAGCATGTAGAGGGGATCGTCAAAGTGTCGCGCGCGGTGCCGGATCTGCGCATCGTACTGAATCACACCCTGCATATGCCCGTGGACGGGCGGCCGGTTCGGGCCGAGTGGGCCGAGGCCTACCGGCGGCTGGGGGCGCAGCCCAATGTCTATCTCAAGCTCTCGGCGGTGATGGAACAGAGCATCATACAGCCGGCGCCCGCCGACCTCGCGTTCTACCGTCCCGCATTGGACGCCATGTTCGACGGGTTTGGCGCGGACAAGGTGATCTATGGCAGCAACTGGCCTGTATGCGAGCGCGCCGGCTCGTTCGCCGATGCGTTCCGGATCGTGGAGACGTACTTTCGGGAAAAGGGGTCAGACGTGGCTGACCACTACTTTTGGCGCAACAGCCAGGCCGTGTACAAATGGCTGATACGGTAGGGGCTAGCCAATCCCCTTGGCGGGCCTACCTGCCCGGGCCCGTTCCAGGCCCGGAGCCAACACGTGGGAGAGGAAAGACATGACACCCGAAAACCCGGAATCCAGGGGCCTGCGCGGCTTGCCGCGCAACATCTGGGCCGTAAGCCTGACCAGCTTCTTCATGGACATCTCGAGCGAGATGGTGCTCAATCTGCTGCCGCTCTACCTGAGCGGCGTGCTGGGGGTGCGCACCAACATCATCGGCCTGATCGAGGGCATCGCCGAGGCCACGTCCAGCGTGCTGAAGGTCTTCTCCGGCTGGCTCTCGGACCGTTTGGGAACGCGCAAATGGCTGGCGGTATCAGGATATGCTCTCTCGGCGCTGGCCAAGCCATTCTTCTATGTGGCCAGCTCGTGGCCCGTGGTGCTGGGTGCGCGCTGGGGCGATCGGGTGGGCAAAGGAGTCCGCACGGCCCCGCGCGACGCCTTGGTGGCCGACAGCATCCATCCGAGCCGGCGCGGGCTGGCGTTCGGCTTTCACCGCGCCGCTGATACCGGCGGTGCAGTGCTGGGGCTGGCCGTTGCCCTGGGGGTAGTCGTGTCCACGGGGGGCGCTGCCCGGGGCCTGAGTGCATCGGCGTTCCGTACCATCGTCCTCATCAGCCTTGTGCCGGCCGTGCTGGCGGTGCTCTCGTTGGCCATCGGGGCGCGCGATGTGGCTGTCGTCGGGGCAGCCGAGCGGCCCAAGATCACCTTCAGGGGTCTGGGGCGCCCCTTTCTGGTCTTCATGCTCATCGTGGGGCTGTTTGATCTGGGCAACTCGTCCGACGCGTTTCTTGTCTTGCGCGCCCAGGAACGCGGCCTGAGCCTGCCTGGCATCCTGGGCATGCTCATCATCTTCAACCTGGTCTACACGCTGCTCTCCATGCCCGCGGGGGCCCTCTCGGATCGCGTGGGGCGGCGCAAGGTGATCGTGGGCGGCTGGCTGGTCTACGCGCTGATCTATCTGGGCTTTGGCCTGGCGGCCAAGGGCTGGCACGTCTGGGCCTTGTACGCTCTGTACGGCGTCTACTATGGCCTGGCCTATGGCACTACCAAAGCGCTGGTGGCCGACATTGTGCCGGCGGCGCTGCGCGGCACCGCCTATGGCACCTACAACACCGTGTTGGGTTTGCTCGATCTGCCGGCCTCGCTGATCGCCGGCTTGTTGTGGCAGGGCATCGGTGCCTGGTCCGGCCTGGGCCCCTCGGCCCCGTTTCTCTTTGGCGCTGCGCTCGCGCTGGTGGCCGCAGTGGCCCTGGCCGTCTGGTCTCCGTGTACTGACGCCGACGCGCAGCCCTGAGCCGAGCGTCAGGGGCTCAGTCCAGGTTCAGGCTCAGGATGCGGCTCTCCGAGACGATGCGGTAGCCGAGTCGCGTATAGAGTCGCAAGGCACGTTCGTTGGGCGCGGCCACACTCAGGCGGGCTGCCTGCATGCCTTTGTCTCGCAGATAGGCCAGGGCGCGCGCGATCATAGCGCTGGCCACCCCCTGCCGACGCCATTGGGGCAGCACCCAGATGTCCTCCGTGATGCCGATCTTGCGGCCGGTGCGTGCGATCTCTGCGGGATCCCAGTAGATCATGACATTGCCCACCAGACGCTCCGCCGCAAAGGCGGCCAGTGTCGTGCCGGTTCTCCAAACCACCTCCGCCAGGAAACGATGCAGATTTTCCGCATCGCTCGCCGCCTCGGGCAGCGCCAGACGGATCGCCTCCAGATAGACCCGTCTCTCGTCCGCAGCGCGCATGTCCCATTCGCGGATCGCGACTCTTTGCGGCGCCGGCGGCTCTGGCAGCGGCGCACCGAGGTCTCGCTCCATGCGGTAGGCGTTCATCTCTCGACGCCAGCCCCGTCCTTCCAGATAGGCGATGGCCTCCGTCTCGCCATCGCCGCACTCGGCCGATAGGCGCGCCGGCCCCGGCGGGTCGGCCGCCCGGATCTCCGCCACACGCGCGTGCAGGGCGGCATACAGGGCATCCTGCACATCCCGCCGCTCCTGAATCTCCGGGTCGACTTTGAGCACCGTCCATACCAGGCTCGGACCTTCTGCAGAATCCGTCGGAGTGGGATAGATGGGCGCATAGCCCAACAGGCGGCCCTCTGCCCCACAGACGCACAAGATGTTCGCGCCCCCCGCATACACGGGTTGAGCGTAGATCAGGGGCGGCAGGATCTGGGCGCCCGGGTAGGCCCGCTCGTAGCGCAGTTGCAGATCGAAGACGGCCTGAGCATCGCTGGGTAGGTAGGCGCGGACGGTGAGCTCTGTCATCGAGCCCTCCTCGGTCGATCATGGTGCTGGGAGAATAGCCCATGGGCCATGGTGCGTCAATGCGCCCCCAGACGCCGGGAGAGACATGGCTTTACAGGCCGTCCCGACCCGGCTACCATGGGCCAAACTCAGGGAGCCAAGCAACATGGAGATACGACGTGCGAGAAT
>JAFGLK010000074.1 GCA_016928125.1 Anaerolineae bacterium | reverse complement strand
CCTCGCGATGTGATCTCGGCCACCACGGCGGAGACGGCCGTCTGGGCATAGCCGCGGCGCCGGTAGGCGGGCGCCGTCTCGACGCCCAGATCAGCCACCCGATCCTCCAGCAGGCCGCAGCGATGCGAGTAGGCCACCGAGACCACCTGATCGTCCGCGATGACACCATAGACGATGCCGCCCGGATCGTCCGACCTCTCAGCGCCGGGGAAGCAGTGGCGAGGGAGGCTGATATGGTCTGCCGCGGGGATGCGATCATTGCACAGGCGCCGACAGTCAGCCCCGTCATGTCGCCGAAGTAGGTCGGCGTTGCAGGCGAACCAGTAGCTGCGCTCGGCTCGGTAGGTGGAGCGCAGATGGTGAAAGCGCAGCACCTCGTCTATCGGCCCCTCAAGGCGGCTGGCCAAAGTCGGGACGACAAGAGCCTCTGCATCGGGCACGCCCGCGGCGATCTCCTCGACGGCGGTGCGCGCGCCGGGCGGCACGCTGACGAGCGAGCGTCCGTCGGTCAGCCAAACCCACCAGAGCGCGTGTACATAGCTGTAGCTTTTCTCACGCCGCAGACGGCGCCGCGATGCGACGACTTGCGTCTGGCCTGGCGACACTTTGCTCAGATCGAAGCCGAGCTGCATGCCCACCAGCTGATCGATGTAGGAGAACGTTGGTGCCATCCTCTTTGTGCTACACCCGATCCGGCCTGTTGCCTACCTCAGCCTGCGCGATGTGCGATGCCGGTATTCTACAGCATCTCCAAAGGAAGGAAAACCGCGGCGACGCTGCTTCTCACGCGCGGGCTGCGAGCCCGCGGACTCAAGCAGCTTGTCAGTCCCAATGCATTGGCGTAAACTCCCCTCAGCGCGAGCGAGAGGAGGGAGCCAACATGAACGTCATCGTGATCATGAACGATAGCCTGCGCCGCGACCACATCAACGCCTATGGCGTCCCGGCGCCCTGGTCGCGTCCCGGACACGAAGGGGAGGCATTCATCGACACGCCCAGCCTGGACCGCCTGGCGGCTCAGTCGGCGATCTTTGAGCGCTGCTACATCGCCTCCTATCCCACTGTGCCCAATCGGCGGGATCTCTTCACCGGACGTTGGGGGCTCATCGAGACCGGCTGGGAGCCGCTGCGCCCGGATGACGTGCTGATCTCCGAGGTGCTAGGGCGCGCTGGCATCGTCACCCAGCTCTATTTCGACACATTGCCCATGGGCGGCGCGGGGTACAACTTTATGCGCGGCTTTGACGGCTGGGAGTGGGTGCGCGGCCAGCACGGCGATCAGTGGGTGACCGCGCCCTACCCCGTGGAACTGCCAGCCCCGCTCCACATGCTGCGCGGGAACGCGGAGCGCATGGGCCAGATCCTGCGCAACAGCTACATGCGCCGCTATGAACGGGACCACATGGCCGCGCATACCTTGCGCAGCGCCATCGACTGGCTGGAGGAGAATCATACGCACGACGGATTTTTCCTCTGGGTGGATACCTGGGATCCTCACGAGCCGTTCGATCCGCCACCCTACGACTACCGCCGCTACGCCGACCCCGACTATGTCGGGCCGGCGATCATCTACCCCCAATATGGGCGGCCGGGCTACCTCACCGAGGCCGAGCTGAACGACATCCGGGCGCGCTATGCGGGTGAGGTGACCATGGTGGACCGTAGCGTGGGCTATCTCCTCGACATGGTGCACGCTTTGGGGCTCGATGAGAACACGGTGATCATCCACATCACCGACCACGGCTACCTGATGGGCGAGCACGACTTGCTGGGCAAGCCGGGCGATCTGTTGGGGAATCTCTACGAGCCCACCTGCCATGTGGGCATGCTCATCCGCCACCCCGAAGGGCTGGCTGCGGGACAACGCATCCCGGCCATCGTGCAGCCGCCCGACCTGACCCCCACGATCCTGGAGCTCCTGTCGGCCCCCATACCCGATACGGTACAAGGGCGATCGCTGCTGCCCCTCTTGCGCGGCGAGGCCGACCAGCATCACGCCCTGGCGATCTCGGGACGCTTTATCTGGGAGGAGGTAGAGGGGGTGACGGACACCTCCTTCCAGTTCGACGGCATGGCGGGATCGCGCAGCCAGGTGTGCGCCCGTACGGTGACGACGGAGCGCTGGAGCTACATCTGCGCGCCCTATGAGATGCAATCCGAGCTGTACGACCTGCGCGTCGATCCGCAACAGCTTGACAATGTCATCGAGGACTATCCGCATGTCGCCCGCGAGTTGCGCCAGGCGATGCTGGACCGCCTGGCAGCGTTGGGCACCGCAGAGTACGGCCTCGCGCCGTTCCGCAGCCAGTTGTGACAATGTACCGCAGGCATGGAGAGATCGCTTCGCACGTCGCCTCTGCAGCGCGTGTGAGACGGAGGTAGATGACCCGATGCCCGAAGACACGATCGTCTATGTCTTTCAGGACAACAACGGCCAGTGGCTGGCCACCGTGGATGAGGAAGAAGCTCAGGGCTACGTGGCTTGCGATTTCCACAATCCAGGCATAGAGCGCATGACGCTGGGCGCGCTCTACGACCGCGATGCGCATGCGCTCGTGCGCGTGCGCCAGCAGTACTACTGGGCCGAGGATCTGATGACAGGCACGGCCCGCGGGGCGCTCAACTGAATCGAGCCCTCGTGGCCAAACCCTAACGCTCAAGAAGGAGCCATCATGCAGTATCGCACTTTGGGCCGAACAAGCCTTCGCGTGTCCGAGATCGGGATCGGCGGGGCCCAATTCGGCATTCCCGACTATATGGGTCGCTGGGATCCCTTCACCGACGAGGCCCAACGCATCACCAGCGCGACGATCCAGCGCGCATTGGAGCTGGGCTACAACTACTTTGACACGGCGCCGGGCTATGGCGACGGGCGCAGCGAGGAGATGGTCGGCCACGCGCTCAAAGGACACCGCGACGAGGCCATCATCGCCACGAAGGTCAGCGGCGGTCACTGGACCCCGGCTGAGATCCGCCAGAGCGTAGAGGCCAGCCTGCGCCGCCTCCAGGTGGATGTCATCGACGTGATCCAGTTCCACGGTGGCTGGTACACGCAGGATCACGCGGATGCCATCCTGGAGCGCGGCGGTTTGGATGCTTTCCAGCGCCTTCGGGACGAGGGCAAAGTGCGTTTCCTGGGCTTCACCACCGAGGCGCCCACGGGCGCGGTGGAGCGCCTGATCGACTCGGGCGCGTTCGACACGATGCAGGTGCGCTACAACCTACTGAACCAGCAGCCCTCCGATTTCGGCAACGACCAGGGCATCATCCGCTGGGCCGACCAGCGCGGCATGGGCATCATCCTGATGCGTCCCCTCACCAGCGGCATCTTCCAGCGTTTGATGTCGCGCGCCTTTCCGCAGATCGACTCCCTCGAGGTGGGACGGCTGTTGCTGAACTATGTGCTCTCTGACCCGTATGTGGATGTCGCCTTGATCGGCATACGCGACCCCAAACTGGTCGACATCAACAACGTCATCTCGGATGATGTGGAGTCACGCTTGGATCTGTCCGAAATCCACTACCGCTTTGCCCGCTAGAGCGCAGCCTGCTCCGCTGACAAGGTGCGGGGCAAGACACCAGGAGGAGTGCATGAACCACCGCGAGCGCTTTCTGACCGCGCTGAACCATCGCGAGCCCGATCGGGTGCCGCGCTACGCCAGCCTGACGCCGGGCGTGCTTGAGGCCTTTCACGAGCGAGCCGGACAGATCAGCCCAAGCGAGTATTGGGACTGGGACATCGCTAGCGTGGGCTTTCGGCGTCCGGATCCCCTGCCCGATTTGATGGCTACCTTCGGTCGCTATCATGCCCACCGAGACTGCGAGTGGGTGATCGACTGGGAGCTGAGCGACTTTCCTCCCGAATGGGGCGTGGCCACGCGCCCGGCCCATCTCTGGCATCTCAGCGCGCCTCTCTCCCCCATGGCTAGCTTCGAGAGCGTAGAAGAGGTACAGGCATACCCGTTTCCAGATTATGTCAAACAGTGGCGCCACGATCATCTGGAGGGCCAGGTGGCGCAGCTCAAGCGCGAGGGCTATCCCGTAGACGCCCACGTGGGCTGGATCTTTCAGACGGCGTGGACGCTGCGCTCCGAGGTCAAGCTCTTTGAGGACTTTTTTGTTAACCCCGAGTTCGCCGACGCCCTGCTGACGCGCATCACCGAGATCCGCATCGCACAGGCCGTGCGCCTGACCGAGGCGGGCGTGGACTCGATCTCGCTCAACGACGACATCGGCGGACAAAAGACGATGATCCTGAGCCCCACCATGTGGCGCGAGTGGCTCAAGCCGCGCATGGCGGCGCTGATCGGTGCCATCCGGCACGTCAACCCGGACGTGCTCTTTCGCTACCATTCGGACGGCTATCTGATCCCGGTGATCCCCGACCTGATCGAGATGGGCGTCACCTCGCT
>JAFGLK010000517.1 GCA_016928125.1 Anaerolineae bacterium | reverse complement strand
GGGGCCATGTCGGGCAGGACATCCTGCGACAGCTCGAGGCCCCAGCCGGGCGCGTGCGGCACCAGGCCCAGCGTGACCGTCGCCATCTGGTCGGTGGGGTTGCCCACGGGAAAGACCCTGGTGTGTGGCTCGCCCGGCTGCAGCGGCTCGTCCACGTCAATGTTGCGCTGGCTGCGCTGGGGCTCATAGCCCTCGGCAAAGAGCTCCACCTGGATGCAGACGTGCCCGCTAGTGGGCGGGATCCACATGATGCATTCCTTGACGACGCTATGCGGCGGCAGGTGCACATTGCGCGGCCCGTTGATGGGCGTGAAGGGCAGGCCGATGCCAAAGTTGGCCCACGAGAACTGCACCGTCACGTCGTGCGGGTGGGCGGTGGGGTTGCGCAGCTCGACGCACAGCTCGGTTGGCTCGCCGGCCAGGGGCGGGTAGGGATCGACGGTGATCTCGCGCTCGGCATAGGGCGGATCGCGGAAGGGATGGATCGGGATGGGCGGTCGGAAGACCTTGCGGAACCCGCCGATCAGTCGCTCGCCGATGTAGGCCTCCACGTCCACGATCAGCGTGCCGTCGGGGGGCAGCGGCTCGCCCTGGGGCGGCACAACGGTCAGGGTCACATCGCGCACCTCGCCGGGCTCCATCTGGGCCAGGGTTTCCGGCAAGAGCCCAATGCTCCAACTGCGCGGCACGTGTGGGACCAGCTTGAGATCGATGGTGGCCAGTTCGTTCGTGGGGTTGCCCACGGGGAAGACCTTCTCGTGGGGCTCGCCCGGGCGCAGGGGCTCGTCCACGTCGATGTTGCGCTGGCTGCGCTGGGGCGGACGCCCGGGCACAAACAGCTCCACCTGGATGCAGACATGGCCGCTGACGGGCGGCACCCACATGAGGCACTCTTTGACGGTGCTCATGGGTGGCAGCGTCACCGTGCGCAACCCGTTGATGGGGGTGAAGGGGATGCCGATGCCAAAGTCGGCCCAGGAGAACTGGACCTGGACCGTCTGGGTGGCGGCGGTGGGGTTGAGGAGTTCGACGCAGAGCTCCACCGGCTCGCCCGCCAGGGGCGGGTAGGGGTGCACGGAGATCTCGCCCTGAGCGTACCAGGGCCAGTCGCCGCCGGGGAAGGTCACACTGTCGTCGGGGCGGGTGGGCGTGGGCGTCGGCGTCGCTCTCCTCGTCGCGGTGGCCGTCGGCGTGCGCGAGGGCGGCGCCTCCTCATAGTCCACCTGAATGGACCAGGAGGCCAGGTAGCCAGGGCATTCGCGACAGCGGTCGGTGATGGTGAGCTTCCAATCGTCGTTCACCGGGTCGCCGTCGAAAAAGGTCGGCTCGGTGAAGGTGAGCACCATGGGCGCTCCTGGGCCGATCTGGCAGTTGTGCGGCTGCAGCAGCTTGGCGTGGACGCCGTTCTCAAGGCGGATCTCGAGATCGCCGCTGCAGTCGTGATCCAGATTCACCACCACCTTGACGTCAGTGGCGCTGGCGCCCGCTGGGGCGCAGGCGAGGGTGACGATCTGGGCCAAGGGCGTGTCGAAACTCAGCGCCCCGCCCGTCATATTCTCGCCGTAGCAATAGGCCAGAGGTTCGGGCCCTTCGGCGGATAGGCTGGCCACGGCGCTGGCGGCCAGGGCCAGCGCGGCGATCAGCAGGATGGTGGGCAAAGAAAAGCGCTTGGGGGTGGATACCGGTGACATCTCGACCTCCTCTCGGGCACTAGATGCCCATGTAGCAAACGAGGCTCGGAAGGCCCGCATCAGGGCCACAGCCAGACGCAGCCAGGGTAGTGAGGAGAGAGAGCAGGATGTTTCTGGCTTTGCTACCATCCTAGTCTATCCGAGGGCGCATGTCAACCCCCAAAACCGAAACCAAGCTGAAACCACAGGCTTTCCGCCGAAACAGGTTGGATCTTGTCTCGGCCTGCCACCAGAGCGTCCGGGCAAGGACAGCTCATTGCCGGGGATTTTCCGGAAATTCGCGCGGTTTCCGGTCGGAAAGTATTGACAGTCCGACGCAGATCGGCTATGATACGCCTGGAGGCTCACTCATCCCTCGGCTTGCTTAGCAGGAGCCCATTGCGCATGTCGGATGCGTCGCAGCGCAGCACCATCCACGATGTAGCCCGCGCGGCCGGTGTGTCAACCACCACGGTGTCGCGGGTGTTGCATGGGCGTCCCGACGTGGCCGAGGCCACGCGGGCGCGGGTGCAGCGCGTGGTGGCCGAGCTCGGGTATGTCCCGGCCTCCTCCTCACGCCGACGTTCAGCCGAGGCTGTGCGCTATGTCACGATCATCGCCCACGGTGTCGACAATGAGTATATCGGCGCGATCGTGCGCGGCATCCTCGACCAACTCGACCTCACCTCTCATCAGGCCGTATTGCATCTGACCGATGTGCAGCTCACGCGCGAGGCCGACTATGTGCGCATCGCCCAGCGCACGGGCAGCGACGGCCTGCTGATCGTCACTCCCCGTCTGCGCGACAGGGACCTCTCCAACCTGGTGGGCAACGGCACCCCGTATGCGTTGATCGACTTTTACCCCGACACGAACACGGTTCCCTGCGTGCGCGCCACCAACTGGCAGGGGATGCGCGAAGGGGTCAGCTACCTGATAGCCCTCGGCCACCGGCGCATCGGCTATATCGCCGGGCGTCGCGGCGATCGCATCACCGAGGCGCGGGAGCACGGCTACCGCAGCGCCCTGAACGAAGCCAACCTGCCTTTCGATCCGAGCCTGGTCGTCGACGGCGACTATAGCCAGCCCTCGGGCTTTGGCGCTGCTACGGCGCTGTTGTCCCTCGAGGCGCGCCCGACCGCGATTGTGGCGAGCAGCGATCTGATGGCTGTGGGGGCCATCGAGGCGGCCCGTGTGCTCGGCCTGGCCGTGCCCCAGGACGTGTCCGTGTTGGGTTTTGACGATCTGCCCCTGGCCGAGAATACCCACCCGCCGCTGACCACCATCCGCCAGCCGCTCTACGATATGGGGCGCATGGCCGCGCAGATGGTGGTGGACCTGGCGGCGCAAAAAAAGCTCCTCTCGCGGCAGATCGAGCTGCCGACAGAGCTTATGGTGCGTGCGTCTTGTGCCGCCCCGCCCGCAGGGCTGCGGCCTCTCGCGGCTCATGGGAGCGATCGGGGCGTAGTGGGGGGATTCCCTGAGGAAGCATCCCTTGGCGAAAGGAGGCGAGAAGTTAGCGAAGCAGGTGTGTTGGCTCCGACCGTGTCTCAGAGCATCGCAGTGAATAAGGAGGACCCATGAGTTCCGTTATAAGTCGTCGTGCGCTGCTGCGCTACACAGGCCTGGGGATGGGCGGGCTGGTTCTCGCGGCCTGCCAGCCCAAGATCGTGGAGGTCGAGAAGGTCGTCAAAGAGACCGTGGTGGTCAAAGAGACGATCGAGGTCGAGAAGGTCGTCAAAGAGGCCGTCGAGGTCGAGAAAGAGGTGACGCGGGTCGT
>JAFGLK010000516.1 GCA_016928125.1 Anaerolineae bacterium | reverse complement strand
CGGGCCAGGGAGGCGATCGACATGGCCCGCCAGGCCGCCCTGGACGGGTATGCCACGGTCGTCGCCGCCGGCGGCGACGGCACCTATCAAGAGGTGATCAATGGCGTGCTGGCCGCCGCAGAGCAGGGCGCGGCCAGCACGGTAGGCGTGATCCCGGTGGGATCGGGGTGCGACTTTGCCTACTCGGTCGGCGTGCCCTCGGACCTGGAGGGGGCCTGCGCGCGCCTGGCCCGGGGCCAGACCAAGCTGGTCGACCTGGGCCGGGTGACCGTCGACGCCCCACTGGCGGGCGCGCCGCCCAGCCGCTATTTTGACAACACGGTGGGCATGGGTTTTGACGGCGTGGTGACCGAAGAGTGCCAAAAGTTCAAGCGCCTGCGGGGCATGGCCCTCTACCTGCCCGCTGTGCTCAAGACCGTCTTTGTCAGCCTGCGCCCGGCGCGAGCCGAGATCACCTTCCGGGTCAACGGCAGCGCGCCGGAGCGCATACAGAGCACGGTGTTGATGGCCACAGTGTGCAACGGGCCGCGCGAGGGCGGCGGGTTCTTTATCGCCCCCGAGGCGCGCAGCGATGACGGGCTGCTGGATATGTGCATAGCCGACATGGTGCCCCGACTGCGGATCCTGAGCCTGATCCCGCATTTCATCAAGGGCACGCACGTGGACAAGCCCAATGTGCGCATGGCGCAGTGCACCCACGTGGCCATCGAGTCGCCCGACCCGATGATCGCCCACGCCGACGGGGAAATGATCTGCACCGAGGCGCACCGCATCGAGTGCGAGATCCTGCCGGCCAAGGTGCGGGTGGTGTGCTAGGAGACGCGCCCGCGCAGGGCCGCCCACTCTACCGCCGGGTCATCGGGAGTCTGCTGGAACACCACGCGCACCCCGCGCGCGTCCATCGCGTCCAGCGCGGCGGCCTGCTGCGGGGTTAGCGAGACCGACTTGAAGGCGCGCCGCGATCCTGGCCCGGCGGCGACGTTGCCCACGTTGAGCTGACCCAGGGCCAGGCCGGCCTCGACCAGGGCCAGGGCCACGGCGGGACTCTTGAGCAGGACCAGGCAGCGTCCTGCCCCCTCACCCGCGCCCAGGGCGCGCGCCGCCTCCTCAACGCCGCAGACGTGGACCTGCACGCCCGCCGGGGCGGCCAGGCGGAGCACGTCGCGCATGATCGGATCGCCCTGCAGCGCGTCGTCCACCACCCAGACGCGATCAAAGCGCAGGCGCTGCCGCCAGCCCACGGTGACCTGACCGTGGATAAGGCGGTCATCCACGCGAAACCAACAGTTGTTTAGCACGGGGTTCTCCATGGCGTCTATCGACTTTTTGTGCTGTCCCAAGCGGTCCAAGCTTTCGGGAAGGGTCGAGATGAGCGCAAATTGACTCGCTGGGCGGGCGCGGATATAATGCGCCCTGTACCCCACCACCGATGCCTGCATGATACCCTGTCCGTCGGCCAGGGTCAATTGTGTGTGGTCGCCACGTCCCCCTACACCAGGCCAAGCGGCGAGTTGGAAACCCGCCCTACGAGGGGGTGAGGCGATCCATCTTGAAAGGAGAACCCATGTCCCGGATTGAGGATTTCGGCTCTACAACCAACGTGGCGGTGACGGTGCTGGTGGACAACCGCGCCGACATGATCCCCCGCTCAACGGACACTGTGATCCGCTACACGAAAAAACCGCTGCTGGCCGAGCACGGCTTTGCGGCGCTGATCGATCTGCGCGACGCGGGGGTGCGCATCCTGTGGGACGCGGGGGCCACCTCGACCGCGCTGATGGGCAATATGCAAACGATGGAAATCGACCCGACACAGATCGACGCCATCGCCCTCAGCCACGGCCACTTTGACCACACCGGGGCGGTGCCGGAGGCGCTGCGGGCCATTGGCCGGCCGACGCCGCTGATCGCCCACCCGACCGTGTTCCGCGAGCACTGGGCGATCGACAGGGAGGGCCAGGCACATGGCCCGATCCATCCCGCGCCGGCCAGCGAGTGGGAGGCGGCGGGGGCCGAGATCGTCCTCTCGACTGGGCCATACCGCCTCGGCCCCGGCTGCTGGACCACAGGATACGTGCCGCGCAAGACGTTCGAGCAGGCCGGTGTGCCCAAGGGGCGGTATACCAAGGAGGGCGGCGAGATGATCCCCGACCACGTGGACGACGACCAGGCGATCGCGATCCACGTGGCGGGCAAGGGGCTGGTGGTCGTCGCCGGCTGCGCGCACGCCGGGATCTTGAACACGATCTATGCCGCGCAAGAGATCAGCGGCGTGGACCGGGTGTGGGCAGCGATGGGCGGGTTCCACCTGGGGCGCACGCCGGAGGAAGAGATGCAGCGCACGATCGATGGGGTGGCGGCGCTGGAGCCCAAGCTCATTGTGCCCGAGCACTGCACCGGGTTCGAGGCCATCCGCCGCTTTGCGGAGCAGATGCCCGAGGCGTTCTCGCTGGGGCTGGTGGGGACGACGTACTTGTTCTGAGGCCGGCGGCGGGTTTCCAACCCGCTCTTGAACGTATTCAAGCCCCCCTGGTTTGCCACGATGGCATAGAGAAGGACAGGACGATGGGTCTCGTTCGCGACCGATTCTGGATCTGGGGGCACGAAACGGGATCGCACACCGGCCCCAAGGCGCGCCCGCTGTGGGACATTCCCGGCGCGTCGCGCATGACGCCGGCCGAGGCGGCGCAGTACATGGGCATCCCAAACTGCGTCATGGTGGTCTATGACAATCTGCCCCAGCCGCCCTTTACCCAGCACGCGCTGGCCCTGAGCCCCTTGCAGCAGGTGGTGTGGTCGATCGTGGGCGACGCCGGCTCGACCCGCAACGACCAGGAGAGCGACCTGGAAGAAGTCCTGAGCCTGGCGCGGCGCTTTCCCAACCTCACCGGCGCGATGATGGACGATTTCTTTCACCTGGACCAGGGCCGCTACTCGCTCCAGGAGACGGCGCGGCTCTATGAGCGGCTGCACAGCGCCCCGCGCCCCCTGGATCTGTGGGTGGTGCTCTATAACAACCAGCTCGACCAACCTATTGGGGCTTACCTCGCGTGCTGCGACGTGGTAACGTTCTGGACCATGACCGGCAGCCAGCT
>JAFGLK010000515.1 GCA_016928125.1 Anaerolineae bacterium | reverse complement strand
CGGGGCCAGGTGTGCAGCGAGGCGTCGGGGATGCAGCCGCTCTATCGCGCGCGCGAGGCGGCGGATGCGGCCGGCCTGCCGATCATGGTGCATCCTCAGGGTGCCTGGTGCGAGTCGCTGGACGACATCCTGGCGGTGATGAAGGCGGGCGATATCGTGACCCACTGCTTCCACGGCAAGGCGCATGGCATCCTGGATGAAGACGGCCAGATTCGGCGCGCGGTGCGCAAAGCACGCGAGCGCGGGGTCCTGTTCGACGTGGGACATGGTGCAGGCTCGTTCGATTGGGATGTGTGCGAGACGGCGCTAGCCCAGGGCTTTCTGCCCACCACCATCTCGTCCGATCTGCACTACTACAATGTCGAGGGACCGGTTCACGATCTGGCCACCACGGTGACCAAGTTCCTGCATCTGGGCCTGTCGCTGGATGAGGCGCTGGCCAAAGTGACGCAGGTGCCCGCGGACGTGATCGGCATGGGCGGGCGGATCGGCACGCTGCGCCCCGGCGCCTGCGGCGATGCCGTCGTGTTCGAGCTCGAGGAGGGATGCTTCGAGCTCGTGGATAGCGCCGGCCAGGTGCGCATCGGCCGCAAGCGGCTGGAGCCGGCGCTGGTGGTACGCGCCGGATCTATCTATGACACGCACGAGTGCTGCGGGCAGCGTCCGCAGCACAGGCATCATCACGGCTAGGACGGCTTTCCGCTAAGGATAGGCCTGTCAGCGTGACGAGGGCCTAGCCCGAGGGGGAATATCCGGCGCGGCGGCGGGATCGCTGGCACCGGAGATAGCGCTCGGGATGGCCGGTAGGTCCAGGGCGCTAGCGGCGCATCAGACGGCGCAAGGCGCGCGCCACCCCCGGGATGCGGAGCACGAGCAGCAGCGCCACCGCGGCCAGATAGAGTATGGGGAGGGGCCGAACCTCTTTGAAGACCCACAGGTAGTGGATGCCTGCCAGCACGCCAGCCAAGTAGACCAGGCGGTGCAGGCGGCGCCAATTGGCGCCCAGACGCGCCTGCCAGCCACGGGTCGAGGTGACAGCCAGCGCCGTGAGGATGAGCAGCGCCCAAGCGCCCATCCAGATAAAGGGCGACTCGCGGATGGCCCGCAGGGCAAGGGCCCAGGCAAAGCCGAAATCCCATCCCAGGTAGATCAGGAAATGGACGCCGGCGTACAGGAAGGCGTACAGCCCCAGCGCGCGCCGCGCCCTGAGCGCCTGGCGCAGGCCGGCCAGGTTCGCGAGCGGCCCCAGCGTCAACACGATGAACAGCGTGGCCAGGGCATAGCGGCCCGTGCGGCGGGTGGCGGCGCCGATCGGATCTGGCCCCAGGGCGCCTGTGAACATCGCGATGCCCAGCAAGACCAGCGGCGTCAAGGCGACCAGGTGGATAAATACGATCCAGGTTGGGGCTTGCTTTCGCCTCGTCACGAAGGCTCCGTTCTCAGAATCGGGTCTGGGCACGTGGGCGATGGCGCCGATGCCCAGGATCAGTAGTCCTCATGGAGGTCCATGCCAGCATAGAGATCGGCCACCTGGTCGCCATAGCCGTTAAAGAGCAACGTCTCGCGGCGTCCCGCCTCACCGATGACGCGCTCAAAGGCCTGGGACCAGCGCGGGTGGGGTACATCCGGGTTCACGTTGGCGTAAAAGCCATACTCGTTGGGCGCCAGCTTCATCCAGGTGCTGACAGGCATCTCGGCCACCAGGTCGATCTTGACGATGGCCTTGATGTACTTGAATCCGTACTTCCAGGGCACCACCAGCCGCAGGGGCGCGCCGTTCTGGGGCGTCAAGGTCTTGCCATAGAGGCCCGTGGCCAGGATCGTCAAGTCGTGCATGGCCTCGTCCAGCCGCAGACCCTCCACATAGGGCCAGTTGTCTTGGCCACGCGCCTGTCCAGGCATCTCGGAAGGACGATAGACGGTCTCAAAGCGCACGAACTGGGCCTCCGGGGTCGGCTGGACCGTCTCCAGCAGGCGCGCCAGCGGAAAGCCGATCCAGGGGATCACCATAGACCAGGCCTCGACGCAGCGCAGGCGATAGATGCGCTCTTCTTGCTGAAAGCCGCGCAACTCCTCGATAGAGAAGGTCTTGGGCCGGTTGCACAAGCCGCCCACCGCCACCGACCAGGGCCAGGTGGTGAGGCTCTTGGCCAGGGCGGTGGGGGCGGATTTGTCGTATGAGAACTCATAGTAGTTGGTATAGCCGACCACTGACTCGTAGGGCGTGAGCGTAAAGCCGAGTTCATCGGTCTGAGCGCTGGCCGAGGGCTCGCGCTCATCGGGCGTCGGGCTGGGACTGACGGGCCTGGTGGGCGCGTCGGTGGGCGGCTGGGGCGTGGGCGTTGGCCGGGCGCAGGCGGCCAGCAGTGCGGCGGCGGCCAAGGAACCGGCGCCCACCATGAATCTGCGGCGATTCAGATAGAGATACTCTGGGGTCACGTAGGATCGACCGAGCCGGAACGCCATAGAAGCTCCTTCGGGCGGCATTGTCCACCAGCTATTGATAAGGAAGATGATGATAATACTCCGATTATAGCACAGGTGCAAGGGGAATGCGAACCATGGCGGACGCGCCGATCGGTCGTTAAGGGCGTCGGCGAGCGGCGACCCAAACGGGAGCCCCGGCCTCGAAAGGGGACGCGCCTCGGCTTGCACGCTGGGCCGAGTCGTGCTACGCTGCGCGGCGGTGTGCGGCAAGGCCCCATTCATCGGTGCAGGAGGCCTGCTATGTCCGTATTCGCTACAGACAACCCCCAGGAAGTCTTGCTTTGGCCCGGGGTTCCGCCCTTTGCTTTCGAACACGACGGGCCAGAGAAGGTGGAGGAGCGACCGCCCCGGCCGGACACGCCCGGCGGGCCGGCCCGACCGAATCGGGGCATCACGCGGGTGAGCGCGCCCACGCTGGCCGTGCACCGGCCGACTCAGCCCAACGGGGCGGCGGTGGTGATCTGCCCCGGGGGCGGCTTTCGGTATCTGGAGATCGACAAAGAGGGACACGTCATCGCCCGCTGGCTCCGCAGTCTGGGCATAACAGGTCTGGTGCTCAAGTATCGCACTCGGCCTGACAGGCAGGCAGGGCCGCGCGCCCCCATGGCGCCTGAGGTCTACCGGGCCATCGTGGCCGACGGATTGCGCGCGGTGCGCCTGACGCGGGCGAATGCCCTGGCCTGGGCCCTGGACCCGGCGCGCATCGGGGTGATGGGTTTCTCGGCTGGCGGCCGTCTGGCGGCGACTCTGGCGACGTGGTGGGATCGCGGAGATGCCCAGGCTGCCGATCCAGTGGCGCGGGTCAGCGCGCGACCCGATTTCGCCGCGCTGATCTATCCAGGCATGCGCGATGAGATCGCTGCCGCGGTGAGAGGCGAGACGCCGCCGATCTTCATGGCGGTGGCCGATGACGATCCCTCGACGCCGCCGGATAACTGCCTGCGTCTCTACATGGCGCTGCGACGGTATGGGGTATCCGGCGAGTTGCACATCTACCGGCGCGGGGGCCACGGCTTTGGGCTTGGTCTGGCAAACGGCCCGGCGGATAGCTGGAGCGAGCGATTCGCGGAGTGGCTGCGCGACCTGGGTGTGATCTAGCCGAGCAGAGGCCGG
>JAFGLK010000514.1 GCA_016928125.1 Anaerolineae bacterium | reverse complement strand
TTGGCGCGCCTCGGCTTGCGCGAGAGCACCCTCGTGGTGTTCTGCGCCGATCACGGCGATTTCTCCGGCGAGCACAACATGACCTGCAAAGGGGGCTTGTTCTACGACGCGCTGACCCGCATCCCGCTGATCGTCTCCTGGCCAGGCCAACTCGCTCAAGGGCTGGTCGACGAGAGTCTGGTCAACCTGAACGAGGTGGTGCCCACGCTGCTGACGCTGCAGGGCATTGAGGTTCCGCGCAGCATGTATGCGCCGCCCCTGCCGACCGTCACTGACGCCGCGCCCCGCGATACCACCTTCTCCGAGTATGGCGCTGGCGGCCCCCGCTTCACCCTCGATCATCTCAATCACCTGCCCGAGCCCACCGGCCGGGCGGCGCTGATGCGCTCGCTGCAATGGCGCGAGGCCGAGGGACGCCGCAAGATGGTGCGCACCCGGGAGTTCAAGTACGTGCACGATCCCATGGGCGACAAGGACGAGCTGTACAATCTGGTTGCCGATCCCTGGGAGCTGACCAACGTCGCGGACGCTCCTGAGTATGCGGATGCGCTGCACGACCTGCGCCTGCGCCTGGCCGATTGGAGCATCCTGACCGAGGACTCGCCGCCGGTCGCGCTGCCCGATCCCGAGCGATACCAGATCCTTGCCAGGTAGAAGGAGGCTCCCGAAGCAGCGGAGACGGACTGCGCTTTGGTGAGCGCGATGCGCTGATGAGATGGCCGGGCTCCCATCAGCGCCTCGTCGGGATGTGATGGGGGCGGCACCGGCGCTTGCGAGCCGACTCTACCGCCGGGGCGTCTTGCGCACGCTAGAGAGGAGCAAGAGCCATGCCCGATGCCGAACACAAGACGAACGCCATGCGTCTGCTGGAGGCGCAAGGCATTCCTTACAGGGCACACTATTTCTCGGACGAGATCCACTCTGCCGAAGGGGTGGCCGAGACGCTGGGGTTCCCGCCCGGCCAGGTGTTCAAGACCTTGGTGGTCATGCCCGAAGGCGGCACGCCCCGTCCTTTGCTGGCCATCGTTCCCGCCGATCGCGAGCTCGACCTCAAGGCGCTGGCCAAGGCGGCAGGAGAGAAGAGAATCCGCATGGCGGCTCACCGTGAGGCCGAGCAGCTCACCGGGCTGTTGGTAGGCGGCATCTCGGCCCTGGCGCTGCTCCAGAAACCGTGGCGGGTGTTCCTGGATAGCTCAGCCAACGCCTATGCCGAGATCCTGGTCAGCGCCGGCCAGCGCGGCATCAACTTGCAGCTGGCCGTGGCGGGGCTGGTCAAGCTCACCAAGGCGCGGGTCAGCGAGATTTCCCGCCCGCCCGCCACGGGCACCTGATGGCTTTCACCCGGGCAGCGGCACGGACAGGTCCACCATGACGCCGCCCTCCTCCACGTCGCCTCCGATCAACAGGGGCACCTCCACCGTGGCCACCTCGATCAGGCACACGCTGTCGTCCGACTGGCAATAGTAAAAGGCCAGCTCTCCCACCAAGAGCCTGCGGCCTCCCTCGGCGAACGAGAGCTCTATGTCGAGCGGAAAGCTGCGCCCTCGCAGATCAATCTGGTGTAGATCGGTGGCCAAGCCAAGCCCTTCAGGCACCTCCGTCCAGACGATGCGCGAAGGAGCATCCTTGTTGAACTTGTAGCCATCCGGCAAGCTGACATGTAGGCGCAACAGCCCTGGCCCAAGCCCCACGCGCTGCTGCGGGAGGCGCACCAGTTTGCCCACCCTCTCGCGCGCCATGCCCGCCAGCAGGCCACGCGGATCTCGCAGCGCCAGGGTGCCCGTCTCTTGCGTATCTAGCTCGATCGTGCGGATCACATGATTGTTCGTATCGGCCACATAGAGCCGGTCGCCGAGCGCGCTCAGCCCGCCGGGCTCATAGAAGCTGGCCTCGTCGCCATCGCGCCAGCCAGGCGCGCCGGTGCCGGCCAGCGTGGTCACACGACCCTCCCCGGGCGTAATTCGCTTGATCTTGTGATTGTAGGTGTCGGCCACATAGAGATAGCTTCGATGGTAGACGATCCCCAGGGCATGCTGCAGCCTGGCCTGGGGCCATACCCCGTCCACATCACCGAACTCGAACAGCCCCTCGCCGACGATCGTGCGCACCTGACCCGTCGCCAAGAGGTCGGCCGTGCGCACGGCGCTGGCCTCGCTGTCGGCGAAATAGAGCACGCGCCCATCGCTCGTGAGCCCACTGGGCTGAGCCAGCGCCGCCCGCATCAGGGGCGCGTCTAGCAGGCCCTCGCGGCCGCTGCCGGCGTAGGGGCCGATGGTCCCCGCTGCCAGGTCATAGGCCCACAGCTGGTGCAGACCGGCCATGGCGATGTAGAGAACATTGTCCATTAACTCCAAATCCCAGGGCGAGTTGAGCCTGGCTGTGGCGGCGGGGCTTGACGTGCGCACATAGCCCAGTGTCCCGTCGCCCACCAGGGTGCGCACCTCGCGCGCCTCGAGGTCGACCGCCCGGATCGCGTGATTCTCCGTGTCGGCGACATAGAGTGTGTCCCCGTGTAACGCCAGCCCCTGGGGTTTGGCAAAGGCGCTCTGCTCAAAGCTCCCATCCTGCAAGCCCCGCGCGCTGGAACCGATCACGCTGAGCACCTGTCCCTCCAGATCGGCTACCACGATGCGATGATGGTTCGTGTCGGCGATGAACAGGCGTCCGCCATCCTCATCTGCCAGGACCTTGCCCGGGAAGCTCAGGGCTGTCTCCGGCGCCTGGCTGCGTTCAGTGACCAGGTCCAACGGAGTGCGATTCAGAAGCCCTTCGCGTTCATAGGTATGAGCGGCGTTCCCGATCATCTCGGCAAACGCCTCATAGACGCCCTCGCCAGAGTGGGCGGCCAACACCCGGCCGCGTGGATCGATCAGGATGGCCGTGGGCCAGGCGCGCACGGCATAGGCGTTCCAGATGGCGAATGCTCGATCGTTCACCACCGGATGCTCGATCTCGTAGCGCAGAATCACACGACGGATGTTCTCCAGGTCGCCCTCATTGGTAAACTTGGCCGAGTGCACGCCGATGACCACCAGCTCATTCGGGTACTCGGCCTCCAAGCGCTTGAGATCGGGGATCACGTGCATGCAGTTGATGCAACCATAGGTCCAGAAATCGAGCAACACCAGCTTGCCGCGTAGCTCGGCCAACGAGAGACGACGCCCCGTATTGAGCCATTCGGCATCCGGCGGAAACTCGGGCGCGCGGATGTTGCCATAGTACTCGCGACTTGACGCCATAGTGGTTCGTTCCTCCTCAGCAAAGCTCGGGACTGGCAGGACACAGCGTCTCCCCAGTCTGAGCTGAAACGGTTCCGAGCGTTCGATCCGACCGCCATTCACCCCAAAGCATGGGCGACAACAAACCAAGCATGGCGGCCCATCCCACCATGTAGACGCGGCAGCGCCCCGAAATCATACATTCCGAAGTTGCCTTGCGCCAGGCATTGTGCTATACTGGCGACAGGTCCGACTGGGGTGCGTGGCTCAGATGGTTAGAGCGCACGGTTCACATCCGTGAGGTCGTAGGTTCGAGTCCTACCGCGCCCACTAGAGACCGCATAATGACCTACTATGGGGAGTTGTGCGGTTTTTTGCTTTGCAAAAGGAGCGATTGGACGAAGGTTGCCCCTTGCATCC
>JAFGLK010000513.1 GCA_016928125.1 Anaerolineae bacterium | reverse complement strand
GACACGGCCTTGGGCGTGGTGGCTTGTGGGCGAGAATAGCCGATGGACGCTGACCTGTCAACTTGGCATGCCGCGCCCTCCGCCTGCTGAGACGAGTCGGGGGTATGGCGCCATCGCTTGCCGTCGTTGGGGCTTTGACACAGGCCTGGCTCCCAGATACCATAGGCCCGTCCTCAGGCTAGAGAGACGGGGAACGAAACACGGATCCCACCTTACAGGGCCACTTGCCCTCTCGCGCGAAGCGACTACAATAGTGTTGCTTTGCATATACTATACATAGGCAGTTAGTGGCTCTGCCCTAGCTGCACGATGTGAGACAAGGAGAAATAGTCATGGCACAAGAGCTTCGAGGCATCATCCCCCCGCTGACCACCCCCTTTACCCAGTCCGGCGACGTGTACGAGAAGGGGCTTCGGGAGCTGATCGAGTTCCAGATCTCAGGCGGCTCAGAGGGCCTCTTCATCTGCGGCACCTACGGCTCGGGCCCGGTGATGACGCTGGCCGAGCGCAAGCAGGTGCACGAGATCACCGTGGATCAGGTCAAGGGCCGCATCGCAGTCGTGGCTCACGTGGGCACCACCTCTACGTCCGAATCAATCGAGCTGGCGCAACATGCTCAAAGCGCGAAGTGCGACTATGTCGCCGCCGTCCCGCCCTACTACTATGGGCACGACCATCGCACCGTGCTCGAGTTCTTCCGGGCACTGGTGGCCTCGGTGGATCTGCCGGTGTACGTCTACAACAATCCCAAGACCTCGGGCGTGACGGTCACGGGCGCCCTGTTGCGCCAACTCGAGGGTGTGGGCGTGGCAGGCATCAAAGATAGCGGCTTCAGCTATGTGGATTTCACCCACCTGGTGCTGGCCATGGACGACAAGCCCGATTTCCGCTTTATCGTAGGCACCGAAGGCATCGCCCTGCCAGCCTGGATGGCTGGGGCCAAAGGCTGCATCTCGGGCCTGGCCAACGCCTTCCCCGAGCTGATGGCCAAGCACTGGAATCTGTTCAAGACCGGCCAGTACGAAGAAGCCGCCCGCATGCAATTGAGGGTCAACCGCGCGCGGCAGATCCTGCACATCCCCAGCTCGACCAACGCGGCCTGCTATGCGGCTCTTGAGGCCCGCGGCGTGGATGTGGGCTATCCCAAGGCCCCGGTCTTGCCCGTGCTGCCCGAGAAGAGGGATGCCATGATCGCTGCGTACAAGGACATGGGCCTGCTCTAGAATCAGGCCTCTGCGGAGGCGCATTGGCTCTGGCGAGCCAGGCGAGTGACGGCTAACAGAGACGTATGCCGCGCCGCGGCCTCACGGCGCGCCTGACAGGCCGAGACTCAAGCCGCGGTCGAATCTGTCCACCCTGGCTTGAGTCTTGTTACACATGGCGGAACGGAGCACCGACAGAGAGCGCGAGGAGTGGCTGTGATCTCAGGTGATACAGGCCGGATGAACGCTTGTGGCGTGAGGGTGGTGTGTCTGGGCGAGACGATGCTGATGTTCGCGCCCCAGCCACACGAGACGCTCGAATACTGCGACCAGTTCACCGTGTTTCACGGCGGGGCCGAATCGAACGTAGCCATCGGCCTGGAGCGGCTGGGTGTGCACGCCGGTTGGGTGGGCAAGCTGCCCGAGAATGCCTTGGGCCGCAAGGTCGTCAATGAGGTGCGCTCCTTTGGGGTGGATGCCTCGGCGGTGGTGTGGAGCGACAGAGGGCGCCTGGGCACCTTTTTCTTCGAATGGGGTGCCTACCCGCGGCCGCTGATGACCATCTACGATCGTGCCCACAGCGCCGCGACCACGCTCGTGAGCGATGACCTGGACTGGGCCTACCTGGGCGGGGCCGAGTGGCTGCACCTCACCGGCATCACCCCAGCCACCAGCGAGATCTGTCGCGAGAGCAGCTGCGCCATCGCGCGACGCGCCCGGCAGCTCGGGGTCAAGATCTCGTTCGACGTCAACTATCGCTCGTTGCTGTGGAGCCAGGCTGAGGCGCGCGCCTGTTGCGAGCGCATCCTGCCCTACGTGAACGTGCTTGTGGGCACCGAGGCCGACCTGACCATGCTCACCGACGGATTGGCCGAGCGCGAGTCGGTGGTGCAGGGGCTGCACGCGCGCCACGGCTGCGAGGCGGTGGTGATGACCCTCGGCGCCGAGGGCAGCCTGGGCTACGATGGGCAGGCCTTGGCCGCCAGCGCGGGCTATCAAGTGCAGGTGGTCAATCGGCTGGGCGCCGGCGATGCATTTGTGGCGGGGCTGCTCTACGGCTATCTGCAGGGCGAACTGCAGGCCGGGCTCGAGTACGGCAGCGCCATGGCCGCGCTCAAGATGACGGTGCCCCAGAATATCCCGCTCATCAATAAGGAGGATGTAGAGCGGCTGTTGGCCGGACGCCGCTCCGACGTGATCCGCTAAGGCGCGCTATCTCTTGCCATCGTATGAACCGCGCCTGAAGAACATCTGTCCGCCGTTTGCATCGAGCATGAGGATGAGCTGCTCGCCGCTGATGACATAGTTCACAGCCTGGCCGAGATGCTGCACGAATGGCTCAGAGAGCGAGCCCGGCGGGCACATGGCCCGCGTGGACGCGATGGCCGGGCCGAGCGTCAGCTGGGTGCCCTCCAGCGCATACGGTCCGTTGATCCGGTTGCAGTCCGCCTGGCCAGAGAAGCGGCCGTCTGGCTCGAGCCGCAACGTATAGGCGGATGGCTCGGGCACCTCAGTGCGCGTGCCATCGCCCGCGCGCAAGGCCACCCACTCCCAGGTCACCTCCGCAATCGCATCCCCCAGCAGCTCGCTGGCGCTCTTTTCCAGTGTGCCGCCCACGATCCGGTAACGCTCCCGCACGCGCTGGGTCGGGCAACACATCGGGTCGCTGGGGCCATGGGCCACGCGCTGCACCACGATCTCGCCATCCTCCACCGCCAGACTCTCGATCACGGTGCGATCCCCGAGAGACGTGGAGGCCAGCTGAGTCAGTCCTTTGGTGCCCTGAGCCATGACAGCCAGATCGCGGAAGGTACCGCTTCCACCCGAACTGGTGTAGAGCACGACCACCGCCCAGGGCGCGCCGTCTGGCGTCAAGCCGAAGGCCATGCGGTCGCCCAAGGTGATCTGGACCTTGCTGGCTGAGCCGGGCAGGATCTCCTCCATGTATTCGCCATCCACCAGGGTCGCCTGCTTGCTCTTGGTCCATTCAGACGCAAAAGTTGCGTTTTCGAGCGCTGTGAGGGTCAGCCCGGACCTGGCCTCGGCGGCGTCGGGCAGACGCAGCTTCCAGCCCACCTCGATGCGCCAGGGGTCGGCAATCGTAGCGTAGCCGGCGTCGGCCATAGCGGCCCTGTTCGTGGCCAGCACGATGGCCGGATAGAGACCCG
>JAFGLK010000512.1 GCA_016928125.1 Anaerolineae bacterium | reverse complement strand
GAGTCGGTGCAATCGGTGTTGCTCAGCGGTGACACGCGTACCAGTCTGATACTGGACGCCGGCTTGCAGGTCGATGTACGGGCGGTACCCGCTGAGAGCTATGGCGCGGCGCTGTGTTACTTTACCGGCTCCAAGGCGCATGGCATCGCCCTGCGAGACCGGGCCCTGAAACGAGGGCTCAAGCTGAACGAGTATGGCCTCTATCGGGGCGCGGAACGGATCGCCGGGGAGACCGAGGAGGGTCTCTATGCGGCCCTGGAGCTCGACTATGTCCCGCCCGAGCTACGCGAGGACCACGGCGAAATTGAGGCTGCAGGGCGCCGCCGTCTGCCCGCGTTGGTTGCACTCGAGGATATGCGTGGGGACCTGCAGGCGCACACCCAGGCGAGCGACGGCCGTGACAGCCTCGAGGCCATGGCTGCTGCAGCCGAGGCGCGCGGCTACGAGTACCTGGCGATTACAGATCACTCTCAGTATGTGGGGATCACGCATGGCCTCGACGCCGAGCGCCTGCTGCGGCAGATCGAGGCCATCGATAGGCTCAATGCCCAATCCTGCAACCTGACATTGCTCAAAGGCATCGAGGTGGATATTCGGGAGGATGGGTCTCTGGCCCTCCCCGATGACGTGCTGGCGAGGCTCGATATCGTGGTCTGCGCCGTCCATACCCGGCTTGGCCTTCCCGAGGACGAGCAGACCGAGCGCGTTCTGCGGGCCATCCAGAATCCTCACTGCCATATCCTGGCCCACCCCACGACGCGCCTCATCGGGAAACGAGCGCCGATCCAGGTCGACATGGCCCGGATACTTGAGGCAGCCCGGCGGCATGGTTGCGCGCTAGAGATCAACGCCGATCCGAGCCGCCTCGATCTGGATGGGGCTCACTGCCGCATGGCCAAAGAGGCGGGCGTGAAGCTGGTCATCTCCACCGACGCGCATCGCGAGACGGGGCTGCAGTACATGCGCCTGGGTGTGGGCCAAGCGCGACGGGGATGGCTGGAGGCGGCGGATGTGCTCAATACCTTACCGCTGGCCGAACTGCGCGCGGCCCTGCGCAAGGGGAACCGATAGAGCGCGCCCAACGACTCACGGTATGTGTGCTGTATGGCGCCATCGCCCGGCGTCTGTGTGGCTTGCGCCCGGCTCGGCCGCTTCCTATACTCTGCCGCGAAAGATATGTAGAGGCCAAGCTGTGAATGTGGCGCGACTCAACTGCTTGGGAGGTGCGGTGTGGAATATCGCAAGATTGGGGATACCAATCTCAAAGCCTCGGCCATCGGCTTTGGCACCTTTGAGCTCAACCGTGAATACGGTCCGGTGGATGATCAGGAGGTAGTGCGGGCGATCTTTCGCGGGCTGGATCTGGGCGTGACCTGCATCGACGTGGCGCCGATCTATGGTTTCGGCCGAGCGGAGGAAATCGTCGGCCGAGCGTTGGGGCCACGCCGCAAGGAGGTCGTGCTCGTTACCAAGTGTGGCATTCGCTGGGCCGAGGGCGGCAAGCGCGTCTGGGACGGCAGCCGCGCATCGATTCTGCGCGAGATCGACGAGAGTCTGGAGCGGCTGCGCACCGACTATGTGGATCTCTATCTGGTGCACTATTCCCCCGCCCGTCTCGGCACCCCCATGGAAGAAACCATCGCCGCGCTAGAGGAGGTTCGCACGTCAGGTCGAGCCCGCTACATCGGCGTATCGAACTATGACCGCGCGGAATTGCAGCAGGCCTTGGCTCTGGGGCCAATTGTCGCCAACCAGATCGTGTACAACCTGTTCGATCGGCGGAATGAAGACTGCATCGATTTCGGCCGCGAACATGGCGTGAGCACCATGGCCCACGGCAGTCTCTCCTCCGGCCTACTCGTGGGCAATGTGACCGCCGAGACACACTTTGGCGAGGACGACTGGCGACGCAGCGGCATGGTGCGCGGCCTGCCCCTGATGGCCCCGGACAACCTGCCGACAAATGTCGCGGTCGTCGAGCGCCTCAAGGCCGTCGCCCGGTCCCTGGGCGTCACCATGCCCCAGTTGGCCGTGAATTGGGTGCTAGGCCATCCCGGCGTAGCGGTGGCTCTCACCGGCTGCCGCAGGACCCGCGAGATCGAGGAAAATGTCGGCGCCGTTGGTTGGTCGCTGTCGCCCGAGGACAAGGCGCGCATCGACGCCATCATGCAGGATGCTGCGGGCACGAATCTATCCGCTTCCTGAAGCTCACGCCAAGGCGTTCGTCTCGTCGCCGAGAAACGGCTCTGCTGCTCCGGTCTGGCAGTGCCCTATTTGGGCCTGCTCAGTCGCGCTCTAGAGCGGCTTGCACAAGATGCGCGAGATGTGTACCTGCTTGGGCGCTCTGCTGGTGCCGCCCGTCATCACCAGGGCGGTGTCGGCTCCGCGGCCGGTCCCGGCCACGACCACCACCTCCTCCCCTGGATCCACCAGCCCGCCGTTGGCGGCCATCAGCAGGATCTCGACGCAGACCTTGACGCCCTGGCAGAAAAACCGCAAGAAGTTCGCCACGGTCTGGGGTGTGCCTGTGCCCCACAGTTGCTCCTCGTGGAACAGCATGGTGCCAAAGTAGACCGCGTGGCCCTCGGCCTCGGCCCGAGCCACCAGCTCTTGTGGAAAACGCTGCTCTCCGGTAGGGCCAAAGCCGTACTGGTGTGGCACGATGATGAGACGCACATCTCGCCCGCCGCAGTGGTCCAGGGCGTATCGCGCCGTGCCGCCGCGCGTCGAGGCCAGTACGATTTTGCGGATGCCCGTCTCAGCCAGAGCGGCATCGACAATCTCAAAGACGGCGGCGGTATTGTCTTCGCCCGGTTGTTCGAAATAGGTGATCGTTCGTTCCATCTGCTTCCACCTCCTATCGGCTATCCCAAGTAAGCCCCCTGTTGAGCCAGGGCTTGCCGCAGCGTCTCGGTGGGGATCGCGCGTGGCTGCCGGCCGAGCTCCACGGCGATAGCGGCGGCCGCGCCAGCGGCCTGGCCGGTGACAAAACAGGGCACGATCAGGCGCATCGTGTTGCAGGTGCGATAGTCACACGAGATGCTCCGGCCAGCCACGAGGAGACCCTCCACGTTCTCCGGCACCAAACACCGATACGGGATGTCATAGGCCAGGCCCTTGCGCTGATAGATCGGCCCCCAATCCGGAAAGTAGACCCCCAGGCGCGCGATGCCATCGCCAAAGTGACGGCTGGCGATCAGGTCGTCGTCCACCAGCGTGTATTCGCCGTGGATGCGCCGGCTCTGGCGCACGCCGAGCTGCGGATAGGTGATCGCGAGATGCGCCTGTTCATAGCCGGGAAGCTTGCTTTGCAGATAGCGCAGCGTCTCAAAGGCTTCGCGACGCAACTGGATCTCGGCGCGTGTGAGCTCGCTGGCGTCGGTCACGTCGATCTGCTTCAGGTAGCGCGGTTTCCCTATGGGAGTGTCGCCATTCAGTCGGGCGGCCTCCGCCATGATCGCTGCGTAAGCATCAGGCTCCTGGACTGCAAAGGCCTCCACGCGCTCCCGATCCACGCCCTCGACGCGCGTCACCAGGGTCACGTCGTGGGTCTCGTTGTCGCAGGGGACGCCGGCCCGGTAGGCCAGATCGGCATCCGCCGTTCCATCGATGGTGACCTGGGCTAAGATGGCTTGGCGGCCGCTCTTGCTCTCCACAAAGGCGCCGCTGACCCGGCCATCCTGAATGACCGGACGGCAGACCAGGGTATGCAACAGCAGCTCGACGCCGGCCTCGCGCAGCATCTCGGCCGCCTGCCATTTGAAGAGCTCGGCATCCACCCGATAGTCGCCGCTATCGCGGCGTGACGCGCGCTCAGGATCGTCTTCGGACGGCGCCGGCCCGAGCCCCTCCACGCCGCCCAGCGGCTCGAGGCGTCGATGGATCTCCGCCACAATCCCTCGGGCCAGGGGGCGGGTGCCATCGCCCACGCCCAGGATGGCCACCACATGCGCCCCGGTGATCATGCCTCCCAGGTACCCATAGCGCTCGACCAACAGCGTGCGGGCGCCTTCATGCGCTGCGGCCAGCGCGGCAGCGATCCCAGCCGGTCCTCCGCCGGCCACCAGCACGTCCACCCCGTCCATGACGGGAATCCGGCGAGCCGGCTCCTCGATGGTTCGCGATCTGCCCATGTTCTCCCTCCGCATCTACTCCCGTGCACACCGGGCCTGCTCAGCCCGAGATGTAGCGCTGACGGTATTCCTCGGCCGAGCCGTCGTCCTGCGGCGCATAGCCCAACAACTCGCGGGCGTTGGACAGGTCCCATTTGGCCTCGGCGCCCTGAGACACGCCGTAAAAGATGCCCCAATCCAGCTCAACGGTCTCGATGCAGCGCCAGACAAGCTGCGCCAGGTCGCGCGGGCTGAGCCAGCGCGACTGCCCGGGCTCATAGAGGCGCCCCGGCTCCTCGCGGCCATTGAAATTGGCGATGCGCAGGCAAAAGACCCGCAATCCATGCACATCGACGTAATATCGCCCCAGCGCCTCGCCAAAGGCCTTGCCCGCCCCATAGATGCTGTCGGGCCGCAGGGGCATATCCGGCTGAGAGAGAATGCCCCGCTTCTCATTGATGCCGGTGACGTGGTTGGTGCTGGCGAACACGACGGTGGGGATGTGGTTGATGCGCGCCGCCTCATAGACGCAATAGGTGCCCCTCATATCCACATCGAAGGTCAGCTGAGCTCGCTCGGCCTCGGTCATGCCGCGCCGCCAGCCCGAGAGGGCCAGATGCACGATGACATCCACGCCCGCCGATGCCTCGACCATGGCGGCATAGTCCGCCACATCGGCGGCCACCACCTCGTCGGTTGGGCCAAGGTCTTCAGGCGCCCTCGTGTGCACCAGCAGGCGCAGATCGTAGCGTGGGCGCAATTCCCGACAGAGGGCCGTCCCAACGCGCCCCGTGGCCCCGGTGATGAATAGCTTCTTGCGATCAGACATTGTGCCTACTCCCGGTCAGCTTGAGATGATGCGGTCCGGCCCATGGACGGGCAGACCCTCCACAATGTACTTGACGAAGGCATGACAGAGCAAGCGGGCCCAGCGTGGCTCACGGATTAGCCGCTCTGACCTGGGCGCTCAGGCCAGTATCGGCCGAGCGATGGTGGCCACATTGTCGCCCTGCTGGGTCGCTCCGATGGCGCGCCGGCCGATGAGAATCCCCGAGGTCTGGGCGATCACCTGCTCTGCTGGGGAATCGGCCCGCTCGGGATAGTGCATCTGGCCCACGGCCTGGCCCGCACGGATCTCGGCGCCCACCTCGAAGAAGCTTTCATAGAGGCCATCGGCCGGGGCCTCCACATAGTCCGCCACCTCGGTGGCCGCGACGGTGATGGGCTCGTACTCAGGCCGCGCGATCTCGCCCTTGAGCAGGCCCTGCTGGATCATCACGTTGCGCACGCCGCGCTCGGTCAGGTGCAACACGCCCGGATTGCAGTCACCGTTGCCGCCCATCTCGGTGGTGACCACCAGCTTGCCCATGCGCTCGGCCTGCACGGGCAAGAGCCCCTCGCCCGCCACATCGGCGTAGACGAACACATAGCGGGCGCCCCACACCCGGGCGGCGGCCAACATGCGCGCGTACTGACCGTCGTCGGGGACGCGATGCAGTGTGGCGCAGGGATAGAAAACCATCGAGCGCCCGCCGCTGTGAATGTCCATGACGATGTCCGCCAGGGGAAAGAGCACGTGTGTCAGATAGTGCGCCAACATGCTGGTGGTGCTGCCGCTATACTCGCCGGGGAAGGCTCGGTTCATGTTCATGCCGTCCAGCGGCGAGAGGCGCGCGCCGGCGCGGACCGCGGGGAGGTTCAGAGCGGGGATGAGGATCACGCGGCCTTGCACCTGCTCTGGCTGGAGCGAGGCCGCCAGCTTGAGCAGGGCCACCGG
>JAFGLK010000073.1 GCA_016928125.1 Anaerolineae bacterium | reverse complement strand
CCTGGTGATCGATGGCGGTGAGATCGTAGAGCGCGGGACGCATGCAGAGTTGCTGGCTCAGGACGGCGTCTACGCACAGCTCTATCGGACGCAGTTCCTCTCCACGGAACCTGAGGCGATCGGGGAGCCGATGTAGATTCGGGCCAGGGCGGCCTTCACAGGCGCCGTTCTGGACGGCGTGCAGATTCGCTTCGGGTTATTCCTAGAAGAAACAGACGCGCCCTCGCTGGTACACCAAGCGTGCCAGCGAGGGCGCTCAGGCGTATGGTGCTGCGCGTCTCACGTTTCGGCCAGAATGCGATCCACTACCTGTTGGCGATACTCTGGCGAGAGCGAGCGGAAATAGGCGCTGTAGCCCGTGACGCGCACCAGGAGGTCGGGATACTTGTCCGGGTCTTTGTGCGCCTCCAAGATCTGCTCTTTGGAGATCACATTGATGTTGACCAGCGTCCCGCGCTGGGCATCATGGGCGCGGATAAAGGCCTCGACCGCTTCCACGCCGCCCATCGATTGGGCCAGTTGCCGGTCCAAGTCGATCTGCAATGGCGTGGTGTTGCCCCAACCCGGCTGAATGGCGGCCACCGCTGAAGCCTTGGCCGTAGGAGCCCCTCCACCGGGCAGAAAGCCCGGATCCGGATCGGCGCTATGCGAGATGGCGTCAGCGGCATGGCGACCGTTGGGCGTTGCGCGCCCCAGGCGCTGTCCGTGTTCCAGGATGCCCCCATGCGAGAAGAGCCCTGGGTTCATCGTGTATCCGTTGGGGGTCGGCGTATCGCGTACCAGGTGAGTCCAGAGGTCGGCAACGCGTTGGGCCCAGCGATCAGCGCATGAGCCGCCCGATCCATAGCGCGGGATATTCCGCATCATCAAGCGGGCCTGCTCGCCGCCGGGGCCGGCCCAATCGCTGGCCAGGTGGGCCGCCAGGGCCTCCCATGTCAAGCGCCCCTGTTTCACCACCCGCTCCTCGATGGCACCGAATGAGTCTGCCACGGTGGCCAGCCCCAGGCCATCCACGGCCAGATCGTAGATATCCACACCCCCGGCTGAGGCATCCAATCCCCGCTCGATGGGACCGTGACAGAACAGGTTCAGCACGATCTCAGGCGCGTTGTCGGCCTGATGCGCCATGTGCCAGTCTTTTCCGGCCTTGATCGCATCCACCACCAGCCCCAGATGGTGGACGTAGCGCTCCCAGAGCAGCGTCAGCCAGGGGTCTTCCTCTGACATGGCGCCGCTCTTCTGATCTGCCCCCTCTGCCTGACGCGCGGCCATCACATCGTCGAAGGCATGCACAAAGGGCGAAACCAAGCAGATGCGGGTCACATCCTGAAGGCAGTACTCGATGCCCGGTAGAGCCGTCCAGTTGCAGCCCACCTTGGCGCGCAGTCGTGCTAGGGGCATCGGGAAGCCATTGCGGGCAAAGCCTTCGTCCAGGCCCGTAGCACAAGCAAAGCTTGGCCCGGTCCCGTCCTCGAAGAGATATTCGATAGTCCGGCGCATGAGCTTCGGATCCAGGCCCTCATGCACACGGATGCACAAGTTGGATGGAATGCGCAGGCGGTGCGCCGCCTCCAGGATCAAGAAGGAGATCTCGCTGGTCACGTCGCGGCCCTGCGGATCTGGCCCTCCGATTTGGGAATAGTGCGGATCGTTGAAGAAAAGGCTGGCCAGATACCAGACGGCCTCCTCCTCGCCTCGGATGCGACCGGCCGCGCG
This sequence comes from Anaerolineae bacterium, assembly GCA_016928125.1. The sequence continues at coordinate 830 of JAFGLK010000073.1, read as the reverse complement.
ATCGGCCTCGTAGAAGGGGCGCAACAGCTCATCCAGTTGGCCCATGGCCCCGCCCAAATGCCACATGCGATCGACCGACTGGGCCCAGGCCAGGTATTGGCAGGCCTCGCGCAGCGTGCGGGGGGCGCCCTCCACCAGCCATGCGTTCATCTCGGCGATCTCAAGCATATTGCGTTGCGTCCAGGGATCATCGCTCTCGGAGGCCAGGCGCTGCGCCAGCTCGACGTGACGACGAATCCAGGCCTGGATGCCCAACACCAGGGCCTCCTCGCCCTCATAGAAGGAGGTGTCTGCGGGCCGATTCAGAGCCCGATAGCGGCGAATCTTCTCCAGGAGCCCGCCCCAGCCGAGATCCAGCCCAATGATCATGTCGGGCCCCAAGTGGTTCATGGCGCCGATGCCCATGGCGCGGACGTTGTACTCTTGCAGTATCGAGTAGATCTGGGTGGGCCGATTCTCGGGCCGCCAGCCACCCAGGCCGGGGATCCCTTTCCGCACCCAGGCGCCCGCCAGGGCGCTCATGGGATGGATATAGAGCGGGTGCACCTCGAGCCAGCGGCGGAAATTGTCGCCGATGCAGCGCGCCCCGTAGCAGCCCCCTGAGGGATGATTGGGCTGTGCCTCAAAGGGAATCGGCTCCGTCCAGGGAATGTAGCCGTGATCGTCCGTATCAAAATACCCATACAGCGCCACCTTTTGGTCGGTGTGGCGCTGCTTGGTTTCACGCAGCGCTTCGATGCGCTCTGTATAGGTGGGTTCGTGGGCTGATGCTTCCATGCTCGCACCTCGGGCAACGTTTGGATCAAGCTGAAGCTTAGTGCAGGGCCGAT
>JAFGLK010000511.1 GCA_016928125.1 Anaerolineae bacterium | reverse complement strand
GCCTCGAGCCGGCGCGCCTCGGCGCGTCCCTCGGCGGCGATGACGGCGGCCTTCTTTTCGCCCCCAGCGCGCGCCAGGGCGATCTCGACGTCGCGCTCCGCCGCCTGGAGCTCAAAGCGCTTTTGCAGCGCCGACTGCTCGGCCACCTGCTTGCGCTCGATGGCCGCGTTGAACTCGGCCGAGAACTCGACATTGGCCAGCGAGAACTGGTCTACGGTGATGTTGTTCGTCCCCAAGCGCTCGGCCAGGATCTCCTGGATTTGGTTCTTGAGCACGGCCCGCTCGACCAGGATATTCTCCACGCGAAATTGCGCCGTGGAGGCCTTGATGGCCTCTTGCAGGGCGGGCACGATGATGATGCTCTCATAGTCCAGGCCCACCTGCTGATAGAGCCGGCTCACCTCTTGAGGATCAAGGTGATAGTTGAGCACCCCGGTCACCATGATGAGCTGCAGGTCGGATGAGGCCGCCTCGGTGAGCACCTCCAGCTTTTTCGTGCGCACGTCCACCTGAATGACCTGCCGAACGACCGGCGGTACGATCAGGTGAAAGCCCTCACTCAGTGTCCCTCTCTCCACCCGGCCGAGCATGACCACCACACCGCGGTGTCCGGGCTTGACGATGGTATAACTGGAAAAGATCACCACCAACCCAATGATCGCCAAGAGGATCAGGCCCAAGAAGCGGAATCTGTTTTTTCTTTCCACTGGCTCTTTCCCTTTCTGTACCAATATACCAGTGATTATAACACAGCCCGGGTAGAGAGCGAAGCCTGGCTCAGAGCACACGGCTTTCGCCGCGTCCGCGCCCTGTCCTCGCCGCATCACCTACACTACGTGGAACGCAGCCGCTCTGTTGCGCATTCGGTCAGGCCCCCAGCGACCGCACCGCACCGAGTCCCTCAGTCTGGCTGGCATTCCCCGACTGGCAATGCTATACTTTGCCTGCAAACCCTTGCGAGCGATGGAGGTGCGACCCGCTATGCTGAGAGATCTGGTGCTGAGGAACCGCAGCTATCGAAGATTCTATGAGAACGAGGCCATCGATCGCCAGACGCTGGTCGAGTTGGTGGATCTGGGCCGGCTGTCGCCCTCGGGCATGAACCGGCAACCGCTCAAGTACATCCTGTCGGTTGAGCCCGAGAGGAACGCCGAGATCTTTCGGCAGTTGATCTGGGCGCGCCATCTTCCCGATTGGCCCGGGCCTGAGGAGGGCGAGCGCCCGGCCGCCTATATCCTCATCCTGGGCGACACGACGATCCGGCGCGATGTGGGCTGCGACCATGGCATCGCGGCCCAGAGCATCCTGTTGGGCGCCGTGGAGCGCGGCCTGGGTGGCTGCATGCTGGGATCGATCCAGCGCAGCGATCTCAGGGCGGCGCTGGCCATCCCCGAGCAGTACGACATCCTGCTCGTGATCGCCTTGGGCCGCCCCCAGGAAAAGGTGGTGCTCGATCCCCTCGGCCCGGATGGCGACATCCGCTACTGGCGCGAGGAGGACGGAACCCACCACGTGCCCAAGCGCGCCCTGCAGGATGTGATCTTGCGCTAGGCTAGAGCGCGGTTGTGTGAGCGTTCCGCTGGAATCCTGGCGCGCTGGGGTGAGCCGCGGGGCTGTGACCCAAGCCGGGACTATCTGCAGGGCGTGGCCTGTATCTGGGATGGGGAAAGGGGTTTCAGATGAAGACGTTGAGACTCGGCTTGATCGGGGCAGGCTTTGTGGCCCACTTTTACGCGCGCGCTCTGGAGCAGGTGCGCGGCGTGGAGATCGCCGGCATCACCTCACGCACGTGGCGGCGCGCCGAGGAGTTGGCCATGTCGGTGCGCGAGCGCGGCCTGGGAGAGGCGTTGGTGTATGAGAGCGTCGGGGGGCTGGCCAGAGGCGTCGATGCCCTGGCGATCTGCGCACCCAACGATGCGCGCGTCCAGATCATGGAGGAGATCGCCGCGGCGGTGCAGCAGGGCGCCGAGTTGCTGGGCGTGATGTGCGAGAAGCCGCTGGCCCGCAACTTGAAGGAGGCACGACGCCTGGTGGCGCTAGCTGACGGCCTGGAGCTCAAGACCGCCTACCTGGAGAACCAGATCTTGATGAAGCCAGTGCGCGCCCAGTTGGCCCAGCTCGCGTCTGTGCAGCAGGAGATGGGCCCGCCGGTTCTGGCGCGCTCGGCCGAGGAGCATGGTGGCCCACATGCGGGCTGGTTCTGGGATCCCACCCAACAGGGCGGCGGGGTGCTTCTAGATATGGGCTGCCACAGCATCGCCGCCGCGTGGTATGCTCTGACGCCGCCGGACAAACCCCTGACCTTTCTGCGGCCCGTGTCGATCTCGGCGCGCTGCGCGCTGCTCAAGTGGGGCCTGCCCCAATGGCGCCGCGAGCTCCTCTCGCGCTATGGTGTGGACTATGCCCTGACGCCCGCCGAGGATTTTGCCACGGGCACGATCATCTTTGAGCATCCAGACTCGGGCCAGCGGGCGATGGCCCAGTTCACCAACTCGTGGATGTTCGAGAAGCAGGGCCTGCGCTTGCTCATGGATGGCATGGGCCCTGGCTATGCCTTTGAGGTCAACACCCTGCTCTCGCCCGTGCAGATCTTTGTGGGCGATGCGGCGGCCGAGGCCGTGGCCGACGCCGAGCTGGCCCTGGAAAAGTCCACCGCCTCGCGGGGGCTGCTCGCGGTGCAGTATAACGAGCCCGACCTGTACGGGTATACCGACGAGCTGGAGGAGGCCGCGCAGGCCTTTCTCGCCGGCCGCGACGGCTGTCTACCGTGGAGCTATGGGCTGGAGATCACCCGCCTCATCATGGCGGCCTACCTGTCGGCCGAGCGGGGGTGCACCCTCGATCTGACCGACCCCGAGATCCAGCGCGAGTTGGACACCTATGTGCCCCTGATCCAGCAGGGCCGCGGGCGCGAGGTGCTACACGTCCCCTGAACCAACGGCGAGGGCGGTGCGCAGATCTCTTGTCGCGCGCCGCCCTGCCCCTATGGCCCTCCCTGACCTCAACGGTCTGAGAGTGATCCAGTTCAGCTCTCGAAATAGACCCCGCCCGCTTCCAACGCCTCGCGCAACACGGTGTAGGGCAGCGCGCGTGTGTCACAGCCGCGCTGGGCACACAAAGCGGCCCCCGTGCCCGCGGCCTGGCCCTGGCCCATGCAGCAGACCGTGTTGCGGGTGGACATGTGGGCATCGTGGTTCGAGGTGATCATCATGCCCGTGGCCAGCAAGTTGTCGAGGCCCGCCACCCGCAGCGCGCGATAGGGCACGCCGTAGCTGCGCCCCTCTTTGATCTGAATGCGCGGCGCCGAGTCGTGAAAGCCGTAGGCCAGCACGTCATCCTCAAAGTGGCGCCCCTCGACCACATCCTCCAGCGTGATGTCGTAATCGCAGGCGATCAGCCGCCCGCGGCGGATGCACAGCGTGGGGCTGGTGCGAGCGATAAAGGCCTTCTCGCAGCCCGGCACCCACTCCCGGAAGAGCTCGATCGCTTTGGCCTGGCGGCGGCGCAGCTCGAGCTCGGCCGCCGTCACCGCGTCGCGGT
>JAFGLK010000072.1 GCA_016928125.1 Anaerolineae bacterium | reverse complement strand
CCGCGCACCTTGAGCAGGTCGCGGAACTCCCACTTGGTGTAGAGCATCTCGCCGGTGGCGATGGGCACGGGCGACTTGGCTCGCACGGCGGCCATGGCGTCCACATTCTCGGGCCGCAAAGGCTCCTCGACGAACATGGGATGATAGGGCGCCACCGCCTGGCAGACATCCAGCGCCTTGACGGGCTCGAGGATCTGAGCGTGCGGATCGAGGGCGATCTCGAACTCGTCGCCCAGGGCGTCCCGCAAGACGGCCATCTTGCGATCTACCTCCCGCAGCACTTGCGGCCAGGTCAGATCCAGCTTGCCCCAGGGCAAGGGGTTGGTCTTGATGGCGGTGAACCCGTACTGCTCCTTGAGCCGCAGAGCGTTCTCGGCAGTCTCCTCAGGCGTGCGCCCACCTGGATTCTGATAGACCTGGACGCGCTCTCGGCACTTGCCCCCCAGCAACTGGTAGACTGGCGTATTTAGCGCGCGCCCCTTGAGGTCCCATAGCGCCTGGTCAATGCCGCTCAAGGCCGAATTGACCACTGAGCCTCCGGGAAAGCGCGAGCCGATATAGATCTTTTGCCAGATACCTTCGATATCCATGGGATCCATGCCCACGATCCACTCTTGAAAGTAGTCGATCGTATTGGCGGTGGCCAGGTCAGGGCCAACGCTATAGGCCTCCCCGACGCCGTAAAGCCCTTCATCCGTCTTGACCTTGACGAAACAGAGATTGCGGCGGCCCGTGCTCACCAGGTACGTGTCGATGCCTGTGATCTTCATCATGCCTCCAGATTTTACGAGTCGTGCAGATCAGAGACCTGTCTGCCGCCCCATTTGGCGCTCAATCCCATGCCGGCTCCGCCCACGATGGCGTTCATGGCGCGCAGCCACACATCGCCCTCTTCGCCCTGTTCCTCCAAGCGAAAGCGATGGTCTCGCTTGCGGATGAACTCGTCCAGATCGGCCAACATACGCCGGTAGCGCACGACCTGGGGATTCACCAGACGTTCAAACGTTTCTTCGTCCTCCACATCCTCCAGCGCCTGAATAAAGTGAGCCAGGCAGAGCCCCTCGCCCTGAGCATATGCGCCGTAGAGCCGCCCATCATCGAGATGGGCCAGCAGGATCTCGATGGCGGCCTTTTCGGCCTGCACGCCTGCCGCGCAGGCGGGGCAGGGCTCGTCGGAGTCGAGCTTCTTGACGATGGGCTGACGTTCAGCCTCTCGCCCCATGACCCGACCCAGTAACGACGGCCCTGAGCCACCGCGGAACCGTTCCCCATCTGCAATCTCGGCCAGGGTACGAATCGTATCACGGTAGATCAACGCGATGCCCAAGGAGCGCCCCGGCATGTGGCGTAGCATCTCGACGTGGGTGCCGCAAAAGCCGCGTGAGCGCTTGAGCTTGGCCCGGACGTCTGGATCGAGCACCGCTTCGTACAGGATGCTGTCAAGGTAGCGATAGGTGGCCTTGTAGACCAACCTGCAGATGGGGCAACCCCCTTTGCTCTGGGCGTCTACGAGCTCAAAAAAGGGCGTATGCTTGCCTGGCTTGCGTGGCACGCTCTGACACCTCATTCTAGGGTTGGCGCTGCAACTGGCGGCAGTATATCATTCCCAATCGGGTGGGTCAACAGCGTGGCGCCTGGGGGCCTACCCGAGCCCTGATGTACGAAGAGGTGGGCTTGTCAACGCCCTCGTGGCAGAAGCCGTTGGCGTCATAGGTGGGAAGCATATGCCAGTCGATCAAGAGCACGAGGCCGAGGGGTACGCTTGGCGGTTGGCGATGGGGCCGCAAGTGCTCCTCCGGCAGGGCACGCGGCGAGATCGCCTGGGTCTGGAGTGGCTGCTGCGGACCTCAGCATACGCTCACGCCGCCCAAGGGCAGGAGCCCCTGTTAACGTTGCTGCTCGAGCACCCCAACCTCATCTGGCTGCGCGATCACGCGATCCGCGGCGCCGTGCTCACCAGCCTGTATCGCCATCCCGTCGCCATGGTTCGATACCTGATCGTACGCCACGCGTCCGATGTGTCCTTCCTTTTCACCTCGGCACTCCCTCACCTGGAAGTACGCCTGGCGCGTCTCGGCGTCGAGCAGCTTGGCTTCCATCAATGCCCAAGCTGGCTGATTCCTCAGATCGAGGCCCAGGGCTATCGCATCCAGGATCGAGTCATCGGCTACGTGCGAAACCTCTCAGACGATGTACTCGACCCGGGCGCAGGCCTGGCGCTGCGCCCGACGGCACCCAAGGATGTGGAGGAGGTGCTGGCGCTCGATCATGCAGCCTTTCCTCCCTTCTGGCGGCTGAACGCGCCGATCATCGAGGGCGCGGTGGCGAGCTCGGCGCTGTTCTGGGTCGCCGAGAGCCATGAGCGGATCGTGGCCTATCTTATGGTGGAAGGCTGGGGCTCCGAGGCCTATGTCAGCCGCATCGCCGTGGCGCCTGACCATCAAGGTCAGGGCCTGGGGAGCGCGCTTCTGGAGCAGGCCCTCGCGCTCCTGGCTCGCCAAGGCATCCAACGGGTCCGGCTCAACACGCAGGAGGAGAATCGACGCTCGCGCGCGCTCTACGCCAAGTTGGGCTTCCAGGAAACTGGAGAGAGCGATCCGTATTGGAGCAAACCACTTGCATGACGCATGCACTCGCGTCGGTGACGGCGCGCTTGGCTGCCGCTGGGCGGGCGCACAGGGCGTTTTGACCCTCTGCGCGAGAGAGGGTAACATGCCGGATATCTGGCTTAAGGCTGCGGGAAGTGGAGCGACAGGCACCGCAGAAGCAGAGGAGAGCATATGCCTAGGCGACGGATCGCCCTGCGACGGATCGCCCCGCGACAGAGCCTCTGGCGACGGATCATCGTCATCGCTGGCTGGGCTGCCCTGATCCTGGTGGCCTTGGGAAGCGCCGCCATGGCTCAGGGAGGCGACGGGGCGGACTCTGCTTGGGCGTGGCAACTGCCTTCTCTTTACCTCTTCTCGTGGCTGTTGCCCCTCGGCCTTGCTCTGATCGCGGTGGGCGTGCGAGGGCCAGATCGCACGCGCGAGTTGGCCCTTGCCATGCCTCTGGCCCTGGTGGTAGCCCTGGGTGGATACTTGTTCTGCGGCTTTGGTCTCCAGATGGGCGGCGTCGGCCTGGTGATTGAGAGCTCCGATCTGGACCATCTGGTGGCCGAATGGTCACCTCTCGACCTACGCATGGGCGCTGGTTGGGGCTTGGTGGGTCTGCGGGCCATTCCCTTTGTCCCCTCGAGGACGGGCGCCGCCGAGCGCGCGCTCTTCCTTTCCCAGTTGCCCTGGGTCACCACGGCGGCCCTGATTCCGCTCGCGAGTCTGCATGGCCGCGTCCCCCGCCTGGCCGTCTTGGGGGCAGCAGGACTCAGCGCCTTTGTCTGCTACCCGTTGGCGGGCAATTGGATCCTGAGCGGCGGATGGCTGTCCCAATTGGGGGTCACCCTAGGCCTGGGCCAGGGATTCCTGGATAGCGCGGCGGGATTCCCTCTTCTGACCGGGAGCCTTGTGGCGCTAGCGGGCTTGCTCGCCTTTCGCAAACGTATGGCCATGCCGCTCCAAGGCACGCCAGAGTTGCCCCGCGCGCATCTGCCCATCTATGCGCTCATGGGCAGTCTTCTGGTGTTTCTGGGCTGGCTTGGGGCGCTCATCTCGCAGCCGTTCGGAGCCTCGGAGCGCGACATGACCACGCTCCTGCTCAACGCCCTCGGATCGGTGGCTGGCGCAAGTGCGACGACGCTGTTCTACGGCTGGCTGGTGTGGGGCCGAGCGGAAGCAACGCTGTCAGCCCGCGGGATTGTGGCCGGACTGGCGGCCGTCAGCGCTGGCGTGGGCTGGATCCCGTTCTGGGCCGCTGTGTCACTCGGCGCTGTCGCGGGCTTGTTGCTAGGCCCCTTCACCTATCTTACCGAGCGCTCGCTGGGGCTAGAGGATGTGAGCGCGACCGCTGGTATGTTGGCCTTGCCGACCTTGCTCGGACTGCTGGCGATCGGGGTGCTTCCTGACACGCGCGCCAGCGGCCCGATGGGCACATCGCCGCCGGGCCAATTGCAGGCCCAGCTCATCGGTGCGGGGGCCATCATCGCACTGGCCGGCATCATGCCGTGGGTCGTGCTGGGAATTCTGGCGCAGGCATATAAGGCGCCCGTGCGAGTGGCGCCGCAACTGCCCAAGCGCCTACGGCAGCCTGGGCATGGCCGGGTCGAACCATCTGCCGCCCTGGAACCAGGTCCTATCGCCCTGTGGCGCTGGCTCAGAAAGGTCGCGCCTCGTCGGCAGGTTTACGCTGGGCGCCGTCTGCAGCATCGCGAGCAGAGCGCCGCGAACGCGGCGCGCGTGCAACCTCCCATAACGACCAACCCTACCGGAGCGGGGGACTCAGCAAGCGAACTCTAGTCACCAAGCCGCGTCTCAGAGAGCACAGTGTAGACCGCTCCCTCCAGCCGCAAGTCGCTCTTGATGACCTGCACCTGCGTGGCCTGCTGGGCGATCCGCGTTTCGCCCTGACTTGCGGCCACCCTCTGGCCCAGGGCAGCGATGTCCCGGGCGGCCGCCCGCTGCCTGATCCGCGCCAAGGTAAGATGCGGCGTGAAAGCACGGCCCTCGCGGCGAAAGCCGGCAGGCTCGAGCGCCGCCTCGATCGCTCCCTGCAGATCGACGAGTTGCCCGGTTTCCTCGCGAACACCCGCCCAGATCACGCGCGGGCGTCGCGCGTTAGGAAAGCAGCCCAGCCCACCCACCTCGATCTCGAACGCCTGGCGCCCCCCACAGGCTTGCTGGACGGCTCGATACACGGCCGGCAATCTCTCAGAGGGCACGTCGCCGAGGAATTTCAGGGTCAGGTGGATGCCCTCCGGCCGGACCCAACGGCCTGCCGCGCCGCCCTCGCCGCGGCTGAGCGCATGCTGAAGCTCCGCCAGATGATCCAGCACGGGGCGGGTCAACGGGATGGCGATAAAGGTGCGTATGGTGGCCATCTGTGTCCTCACAAGGAAGCGGTTGATTCGGGCGCAAGCACGTGCAGGATGTTAAGGCCCAAGAGCTTGGCGAGAGCTGCCGGCTCAACCTGCGCGTTCTGGATGCGCCGCAGGAAGCGCTTTTGCTCGATCAAGGGATAGTCGCTGCCAAATAGAATCTTATCGCCGGCCCAACCCGCCACATGCCGAAAAACAGCATCATCATATAGGTAGAGAGACGCCGACGTGTCATAGTACACGTGGCGAAGAGTGGAGCGGACCTCTGGCATCAGCTCAAAGAAGGGCAATCCGCCACCCCAATGGGCCAGGATCAGGCGGTTATGGGGAGAGCGCTTCGCCAGATGATAGACCTCCTGCAAACCCTGGGAGCCTTTGCCGGGGTAGCTATGCCCCACCAGCTCATTCACGTGAAGCGAGATAGGCACATCCAAGGCCTGGGCCAGGTCCATCAGTGGATCGAGCGTCGCGCGGTCTTCCAGTGAAAAGCCCTGACCGTCGGGAACCAGCTCGCCCAGGCCACTGGCGCCGGCCTCCAAACAGCGCCGAGCCTCGCCCAGCGCAGCGCGCCCCACAGCGGGGTTGACTTGAGCAAAGGCAATCAACCGATCTGGATGGGCTTGTGCCGCCTGGATGACATAGTCATTGCCTGCCCGGCACAGCCCCAGGTCAGCAAAGGCAAAGCCAAAGATGACCGACTGAGAGATCCCGGCCCGATTCATGGAGCTCAGCAGATCGTCCACCGTAGCCAGACGGGCACACGGATTGGCATAGAGCAACCCAAACCAGCGCTCT
>JAFGLK010000510.1 GCA_016928125.1 Anaerolineae bacterium | reverse complement strand
CGCGAACTAGGAGCCCAGTTGGGATACACGCTGCGCGTGATCGAGCCGCTCTACGAGGATGGCGAGCCGATCAGCAGCACCCGCGTGCGTCGGCTTCTGAGGGCAGGCGAGTTGCACGAGGCCAATCACCTGCTCGGCTATCATTACACCATCTCGGCTGAGGTGATCCCGGGCGCGGGGCGCGGCCGACGTCTGGGCTTTCGCACGGCCAACTTGCGGCCTGACGCCGATCGTAGCATGCCGAGACATGGCGTCTATGCGGTGTGGGCGCTGATCGACGGACGGCGCTGGCCCGGTGTGGCCAATGTGGGCATCCGGCCCAGCTTTGACGCTGGGCCCGTGCTCATTGAGGTTCATCTCCTGGATTTCGAGGGCGACATCTACGGGCGTTCGCTGCGGGTGGAGTTTGTGGAGCGTCTTCGATCGGAGATGCGCTTTGAGCGAGCTGAGGACCTCATCGCCCAGATCGGGCGCGACATCGAACGGACCCGCCAGCTATTGAGCGCTGGCGTGACGGAAGACTGCGCCTATGAAGCCCCTTGAGACGCCCCCTTTCGAGGAGCTAGATCACACGGCCGATCTACGCCTGCAGGTTTGGGGGCACAGCTTGCGCGAGCTCTTTGTGCATGCGGCCGAGGGCATGTTCTCGCTGATGCGCCTCCGAGTGGAAGCAGCGGCCGAGCCAGTCGGGCTCGACGTGCACCTTGACTCGTACGACCGCGAGACGCTGTTGGTCGATTGGCTGAACGAGCTGCTCTACCTGAGCGAACGAGACGCCATATGTTTCGCGAGCTTTGATATTGGCCATTTGGAAGCCACAGAGCTGGACGCTCATCTGGAAGGATATGGCCCTGCTTGTGCTGAGCGAGGCATCAAGGCGGTGACTTTTTCGGACCTCGCCATCGAACATACCTCCTCTGGTTTGTACACCACCATCATCACCTTTGATGTCTAGCCACCCCTGTGGACGAGGTCTGCCGTCGGCCAGAGAAGCGGCCGGCGAGACCCGGCGGCGGGTCCTACCGCCGCCAGGAAGGAGTGTACGAAATGGTAAGCAAACAAGAGATGGTGCGCATCGAGCCGAACCTGTACGAAATCCCCAAGAGCTTTCGAGACGACATGCGGGTGCCGGCGCGCATCTATGCCGACGAGAGAATGCTCGACGTGATCTTTGGCGATCGCTCGATCGAGCAATTGATCAACACGGCCACCCTGCCCGGCGTGGTGGGCTATGCGCTGGCCATGCCCGACGCGCACCAGGGCTATGGCTTCCCTATCGGGGGCGTGGCCGCGACGGCCTTGCCCAAGGGTGCCATCTCGCCTGGCGGCGTGGGCTATGACATCAACTGTGGCGTGCGCCTGCTCGCCTCGAATCTCGAGGCAGAGGCTTTGCAGCCCCATATGGACAAGCTAATGTCCACTCTGTTCGGGAATGTGTCGGTGGGCGTGGGTTCGGATGGCGCCATCGGGTTGTCGGAGAAGGAGCTCACCCGTCTGCTCCACGAGGGCTCTCGCTGGATCGTGCAGCGGGGCCACGGCACCCAAGAGGACCTGGCCCACACCGAGGACGGTGGATGCATGGCCAGCGCAGATGCTGCGACCCTCAGTGCCCGCGCCCTTGAACGCGGGCGATCCCAAATCGGCTCACTTGGCTCAGGCAACCACTTTCTGGAGGTCGACGAGATCACCGAGATCTATGACAGCGAGGCGGCCGAGGTGTTCGGGTTGGTGCAGGGCCGAGCTTGCGTCTGGATCCACTGCGGATCGCGCGGCCTGGGGCACCAAGTGTGCAGCGACGCCGTGCGTGCGATGCAGTCGGCGGTGAAAAAGTACGGCTACCAGCTGCCCGACCGAGAGCTCGTCTGTGCGCCGTTCGATTCGCCCGAGGGCCAGCGCTACTTTGGCGCCATGAGTTGCGCCGCCAACTACGCCTGGGCCAACCGCCAGATGATCACCCACCTGGTGCGGAACAGCTTTGAGCAGGCCCTGAGCCGGGAGCTGGGAGACACCCGTCTGCGCGTGGTTTACGACGTCTGCCACAATATCGCCAAAGTCGAGGAGCATGAGGTGGATGGACGTAAGCGCAAGCTCTGCGTCCATCGCAAAGGCGCCACCCGAGCCTTTGGCCCCGGCCGACCCGAGGTGCCGGGGGACTACCGGGGCATCGGGCAGCCCGTGCTGATCCCGGGCGACATGCAGTCGGGATCATACGTGTTGGTGGGAACAGAGGCGGCCATGCAGGCGACGTTTGGCAGCACCGCCCACGGGGCCGGGCGCTTGATGAGCCGTACGCAGGCGCGGAAGAGCGTGCGAGGCGAGAAACTGCGCGCGGAACTGGAGAGCCAGCAGATTGTGGTCCGCGCAGGGAGCTTGAGAGGACTTGCTGAGGAAGCGCCGCTAGCCTACAAGGACCTGGATCACGTCGTTCAGATCGTGCATGCCAGCGGCATCGCGCACCGAGTGGCCCGCACCCGGCCCCTTGGCGTCATCAAAGGCTAGGATCCCAATCGGGTAGGAGGGGGCCTCACAGCCCCCGTCCTCCCACACCACCGGACGTACTTCTCGTATCCGGCGGTTTCCGTTATTGGTTT
>JAFGLK010000509.1 GCA_016928125.1 Anaerolineae bacterium | reverse complement strand
TCGGACGAATACGCCGCCGGCATCTATGCGCTGCCTGAGGCCGTGCGGCACGGTGCTCGTGTGTTGATCATGCCTTGCTTTCACGTGACGCCGAGGCTTCTGGAGGCGTGCTCCAACGTGGGCTGGGTCCATCATCCCGGAGCAGGGGTCAATTCAGGGCCCTTCTGGACCGATTGGGAGATGCTGGAGAGGCGCCATGTCGTCGTGACCACGGCCAAGATCCATGCCATACCCATCTCCGAGATGATCGTGACCTTCATGTTGATGCTCAGCAAGCATATGCCGCGATATCACGAGCGCCAAGAACGCCGTATCTATCACAACGAGGAGCATCTCAGAGCGATCATCATGGACGGCAGGACGGCACTGATCTTGGGCACGGGCCATGTGGGCTCCGAAACGGCGCGCAAACTCAAGCTCGCCTTTCACATGACCACGATCGGCATCAACAGCGACGGCAGGCCGGTGCTGTTCTTCGATGAGACCTACACCCTGGCGGGCCTGGACTCGGTTCTGCCGCGTGCCGATTATCTCATCTGCACGTCTGTGTTGGTCGAGGATACCCTGGGGATGATCAACGCCAAGCGGATCGCCTTGATGAAGCCGTCGGCCTTCGTCATCAACCCGTCGCGCGGCGGGCTTCTCGTCGAGCAGGACCTGATCGAGGCGCTCGCGGCCCACCGCATTGCAGGGGCGGGGCTCGATACGTATGAAGTCGAGCCGCTCTCCGAGGATAGCCCGCTGTGGGGGCTGGACAATGTGATCTTGACGCCGCACATCTCGGGCGGCCGGCCTGACTACAACACGGCGGTGATGGACAGGCTCCTGGCCAACCTGGACGCTTTTTCGCGAGGACGTGTGGATAGGATGACCGAGGTGGCGAACACCAAGCGCTATTGAGCGGGCGGCCAGGGGACTGACTCGGGCAGTTCCCGCCGCGCATCTCCTGCGGCTACGTGAGGTGCCGATCGCGCTCATCGAGCCGCCGGTGCGCAGCAAGAGAGACGGCGAGGGGCTCGACGCAGAGCGACATAGGCCCTTCGACATGCTCATGTCTGCAGGCCTGGTGTCCGCTCTCTTGGTCCGACCGAACCTTGGCGTCATCTCGGGCCAAGTTGTTGTGCCTTGCTCTTCCGTCAGGCATTTGTCGAAGCGCCAGCCGATGTGGACCTGACCGATTGGGACGGCGTTGGCCACATCGAACGGCCTGAGCAGGCCATCGTTCGCAGAAAGGGGGTGCGTCTCATGCCAGATATGTCGCGAGTTGCCATGTTGCGCGAGATCCGGCCGCCGGCAGCCCGTCCATTTGTCATTGAGGAGGTGCCGATCCCGCCGCTGGAGCCGGGCGCCATCTTGGGGCGGATCGTCATGGCCGGGGTCTGCGGTACCGACGTGCATATCTTGCACGGCAAGGTCAAGATCCGCGTGCCGGCCATCCTGGGACACGAGAACGCAGCACGCGTCGAGGCGATCGGTGGCGGAGCGCCACTGTACGATATCACCGGTAAGGTGATTCAGGTCGGCGACCTGATCACTTGGCTTCCCAGGTCGTGCATGCAATGCTATAGCTGCACCATTCTGGGCGACCAGTCCAAATGTGAGCGGCGCATTGGCTATGGAGGATGGCTGCCGGCGGACAGCCATCCCTATCTCGTGGGGGGCTTTGCCGAGTACGTGTGGATCCTGCCCGACAGCCACGTCGTGGTCGTCCCGCCGGATATCCTGCCTGAGGCCGTGGTGCTGGGCGACGCGCTTCGCGTCATGGTCCATGCGCTGGACCGCATCGGCGGGCTAGAGTATGGCGACTCCGTAGTGGTGCAGGGCTCCGGCGCGGTGGGCGTGATGGGCATGCTGCTGGCACGGGATGCGGGGGCCAAGCAGGTGATCGTCATCGGTGGTCCGTCGGGCCGGCTTGGCCTCCTGCAGGAACTCGGTGCCGATGAGGTGATCGACATCGAGCAGATGCCCGCGCCAGCGCGTATCGCCAGGGTGCTGGAGCTCACGGACGGGCACGGCGCCGATGTGGTACTAGAGTGTACGGGGGTGCCGCCTGCGGTAGCCGAGGGGCTCGAGATGGTACGCATCAACGGGCGCTATGTGATCGCCGGCCACTATGGCGATGCAGGTACGGTGCCTCTCAACCCTCATCTCATCAACCGCAAGCAAATCACCATCACGGGCGCATGGTCAGCAGACAACGCGCATTTCCTGCGAGGTCTGAGCTTGCTGCGTAAGCTCTCCCCAGAAGATCTGGGGAAACTCGTGAGTCTGCGCTATCCGTTGGAGCAGATCAACGAGGCCCTGATCGCCACGGAACAGCAGAGGGCGATCAAGGTCGCCATCATACCTTGAGTCGGTGCCGGAGAGGCGGATAGAGGAGGGAATCGCCATGCGCATTGGGTTCATCGGTTTGGGGAACATGGGCAATCCCATGGCCCACAATATCCTTAAGGCTGGCTACGAATTGACCGTGTACAATCGGACGCGCGCTAAGATGGAATCGTTGCTGACGGCGGGTGCCAGACCGGCCGCCTCGCCGAGAGAAGCGGCGCAGGGGAACGAAATCGTCTGCACCTGTGTATCGGTCCCGGATGCGCTGCGCGCTGTGACCCTGGGCGACGACGGTGCTCTGGCGGGCATGTCGCCCGGCACGCTCTTCATCGATTTCAGCACCGTCGATCCCACCACGAGCAAACAAATGGCCACTCTTTGCCAGGAGAAGGGCATCGAGTGTCTGGACGCCCCTGTCAGCGGTGGTGTGGCCGGGGCCCAAGGGGGCACTTTGACTGTGATCGTGGGAGGGCCGCAGACGTCATTTCAGCGTGCTCAGCCGGTCTTTCAGGCGGTCGGCAAGAATATCGTGCATGCGGGTCCGTGGGGGGCTGGGAGCACCTTCAAGCTCATCAACCAGATCCTGGTGGGCGTGAATATGGCTGCGGTTTTTGAGGCCTTTGTGCTCGCTAAGGTTGCGGGGATTGACCTGAATCTCCTCTATAAGGTGCTGAGCACCTCGGCCGGGGGCAGCTCGAGCATGAACTACGCCGTGCCGGATCATGTGATCGGCAGGGACTTTGTGGGAGGCTTCACGGTCAGTATGCTCTGCAAGGACCTTGACCTGGCTCTGCAGATGGGCAAGGATATCCATGCGGCGCTGATGCTGCCTGCCCTGGCGCGCCAGATCTACGAGCAGGCCAAGATCGCCGGGTTCGCTGAGAACAACGTGACTGCCACCATTCTCCCCATGGAACGACTACACGGCATCGATGAAGGCGGCAAAGGCGTCTAGCGTCGCCTGGGGCCAATTGGCCCGGAACAAGACCCAAGTCGAGTGGGGGCTGGGCCGTGCTGTCTGTGCGCCGCACCGATGATCTCTCCTCGTGCAGCTGGGCCGAGAGCCCATGGGTCGCAACACGGAAGGGTGGGAGTGCGTGACTTGGCGCCCTGGGCTCACGCAAGGGTGGGAGCGCCGCACACGGTTGCGAACAGCGTGCGGTTCCACCTTGGCTCGATCCCCAGGTGGCTCTGACGAGCCTTCCCTCGCGCACGATGCAGCAGCGGGGAGGCGACCTATCGCGCCTCTCAGGCCCTCAACGGGGAACGCGGTCCCGCAGCGCGAGCCCAGGCCGGCCACGCCCAGCGCATTGATCGCCATCTCGTAGCCAAAGCCGGCGATGGCCGCGGCCACCACGTCATCATGTGCTGGCGTGTCAGTAGTGGTGTGTCTCTCATCTGCGCGAGGCGTCTCACTTCCTGCAGGGCGGGGCCTCGGCATGGCCTTGATTCGACGCCCGGCGCGAACGCGATCCCCGAGGACTGGAGGCATCCTGGCACAAGCTACGTGGGCTGGTGGGGACCGTATCTCAGACGCAGGGGAGTCCTGCGCCAGCACGTCGGCACGCCAGGCGGGACGGGCGGCTCCTTGCCTCGACTGGGGAGTTCTGTCTGAGCGATTTTGGGGATTCTGCGGTGAGCGTTGACACTCGGCGATTGAGGACCGGGGGCGCTGGCGGCTGCCATGGCCCGTGGAGACCCTCTTGGTGTGGAGTTGGCAGCGCTGGGAATGCGAGGTGGCCCACCGAGAGATGAAAAGTGCACTGGGCGTGGGCGAGAAGCAGTGCTGGGGACCCTCCTCAGCACACAGCGCCGTGAGTGGGGTGTCTGGGTCTATGCGCTGTGCGTCTTGGCTGCTTACCGTACCTGGGGCTTGCTGCGGGGGCCAACCCGGGCGGGAGCCTGGTATCCTCGGGCGCATCGCTGGTCGTTCATCTCGCTGTGGCAGGCCTTCAGATCAGACCTGTGGCAGGCGAGCGAATTTCGACCGCTTTGGACCCCAATGCTGAGCAAGTGGCTCGAAATCGAGACCTGGCAGACGGGCCTACGCAATGCAGTGGCTGATGCGGGCCGCATCTAGGGCCTGGCCCATACCAGCCACAAGCCCTGGGGGCCGCTCTACCTGGCTCTCCCTACGAAACAGCCAAAGTTCAGGGGCGCACGGCGTGCGCCCTCCGCCTCGCCGCCGCCCTGGGACCGCCGGGCACCAGCCCGGCCCATCCGCGGGCGCAGGCCCTGCGCCCCTACGGCGCCGCCATGCCCTCGCTGCCCCGCGTCTCAGCGTCTCCCTCTCGCCCCGTCTCCGTGTCTCCGGGCCTTGGCCGAGCTGGAGCTCGGCGCTCCCCGGCCCATTTGCGGGCGCAGGCCCTGCGCCCCTACGGCGCCGCCATGCCCTCGCTGCCCCGCGTCTCAGCGTCTCCCTGTCGCCCCGTCTCCGTGTCTCCGGGCCTTGGCCGAGCTGGAGCTCGGCGCTCCCAGGCCCATTTGCGGGCGCAGGCCCTGCGCCCCTACGGCGCCCCCATGACGGCGCTCAGCGCGGGTAGCCCCATTCGTCAAAGCAGCGGCCCCACTCCTCGGCCACGCGCTGGCGGATCTCATCGGGCAGCGGGTCATAGACGTTCTTCTGGTAGTCTGAGACCGCCTCGCAGTAGGCGCGCAAGTCGGGCTCCATCGCCTCGAACCCGCCCAGCCCCAGCGTCTCGTAGATGCGCCGCGTCTCGCCGTATTTGTCCTGCTCGAGATCCTCAAAGCGCACCTCGCAATACTGGCCGGGCGGGATGCGATCACGCGTCGCGAAAAAGGCCTCGTACATCATGCGGTAGCGCCGCAGGATGCCCTGCACCACCGTTTCCTGATCGATCTCCTGCAGGTTGAGCAGCGAGATGCCCCGCCGGTAGAGCCCCTCGGTGGAGCGATAGACGTGGTATGGGTTGCGGTGGATGTGCACAAAGCGCGCCTCGGGAAAGAGCTCCAGCAGTTGAGGGATGCGGCCGGTGTGGGCCGGCGATTTCAGCACCATGCGCTTGCCGTGGTGATAGCTCAGCTTCCTGAGGGAGTCCAGCATGCCCCGCTTCCAGCGGGCGATCTCCTTCTCCGGCACGCCCTCGAAGGTCAGATAGCGGTCATAGTGCTCGGCGTTGCGCGGAAAGAACCAGCCCACCTGGGGCGACATCAGGGTGAGCTGGGTCAGGGTCCACTCGTCCTCGGCGGGCGCGTTGAGGCCATACGACACATTGTCCATCGGGCGGGTCTCGGGGCAAAAGTCCTGCAGATGGCGCAGGGCCAGGGCCTCCTCGCCGATAAAGGTGTAGGGGCGCAGCACCTGAAAGAAGGTCGGATAAGCAAAGCGCTCGTCCAGGGCCAGCAGCTCGTGCAGCAGGGTGGTGCCGCTACGCCAATGGCCCAGGATGAAAATCGGCGCCTGGACCTCGGTCTGGGCGATGGCGGCGCCGTAGAGCCGGTTCTCGCGCCACTTGTTGAGCGCGTTCAGCGGGCTAATCAGCAGCGCGAAGGCCATCACCGGCCAGTAGCGCAGGTCCACAGCAAAGCGGTTGGCCTTGAGCACGCGCCACCAGCCCGAGGGCGGCAGGCCGCAGCTCGCAAAGGTGGCAAAGCGCATGGCCTCGCGCTTGATCGAGGCCCGCTCGGCCAGGCGCAGCAAGAAGCGTACGAAGGGGTGACGGCGCGGACGACGTCTGGTTGGATGCATGCCCTCTCCTCTCTCGTGCCCCCCAGGGCCAGGCTGATTATAGGCCCCTCAGCCGGGCTGTCCAGCGCACGATCACCCTCTCAGGCGCAACTTTGGGGCGCGCATGGTGTTATGGCAGGCAACGACGGCGAGTGATCATCGTCGACATCTGTTTCCTCCTCATGGGCAAAGGGGGCTCCTTCGGCGGGGAGCCCCCTTTGTCGTGCGCTTCGGGTTCTGGGCGCGGGCGGGGTGCGTGCTCGCAGCGGCGCCGCGGCGCGAGCGGACTCGCGGCCAGTCTGCTCGCCGGGGATGCCAGAGCATGGCCATCCGGGTCGCGCTACTCTCGCGCCAGCACCGTGCGAAAGATGTCCTGGCTGCGCGGCGGGCAGCCGGCCACGAACCCGGCCAGCTCGTGGGTCCAGGCGGGGCAGCAGCGCCCCACGGCGATCAGCTCGTCGGGCGAGACGTCGTCAGGCAGCGTCACCTGGCCGGCGGCGAAGGTCAGGCCGTCGGCGCGCGCCCGCGTGCCGTCCAGCTCCATTTGGAGGAAGGCGGCGTAGAGTGAGTTCTGGCAGCCCAGGCAGGCCCCGTTCGTGATCAGCCTCACGCCCTCCAGGGGCGCGCGCGGGTCCTCCTCGGCGCGCATAAAGCGGCGGCGCACCGCCGCCAGCGGCTCGCCCACCACGTCGATGCGCCCGGCGTCCAGCGTGCCCAGGCCACGCGCCGCAGCCTTGACCAGCAGGGGCACCTCGCGCGGATCGAAGCCCATGATCCGGGAGCAGGTGGCGTCCACCGCCAGCAGATCGCGCCCGGCGACGAGCAGATTCATCTCCACCGGCAAGCCGTTCACCGGCCCCAGCCCCTCCTGGGCCAGGATGCCATCCACCAGGGCGAAGCGCGGCCGCACCAGGGCGTTGATGTCGCAGAGGCAGTCATAGAGCCCCTGGCGGTGAAAGGCCACCTTCTGCTCACCCGCGGCCAGGCCCATCTGGTTCTTGAGGCTCAAGGTGACATAAGCCTGGCAGTGGGTCTTGAGCACCGGCAGGGTGATGACCGC
>JAFGLK010000508.1 GCA_016928125.1 Anaerolineae bacterium | reverse complement strand
GGCGCCGGCCAGGCGCAGCACCTGGTCCAGGCTGGCGCTCACCACCGCGGTGCAGGCCTCATAGCCCACCGTATAAGTGGCCCCCGGCCCCAAGGTTGCCAGCCCCAACACCTGGCCGGCGTCATCGACGGCCAGGGTCTCCGTCTTGGTGGCGCCGATGTCGACGCCGATAAAGAGCTTCACGCGCACGCTCCTTTACAGCGTGGATGACTCGGGATTTCCCAGGAAAGGCCCGCATTCGGTGGGCGCGGCAGGCCTATCGCACCAACGCAGCGAGCAAAGGCCCCCTGGTGGCCGAGCTCGCGTTCGTCCGTGGCCTGGGCGTGCGTGACGGTCTGCCTGGACCCGATGTGTGGATCGTCTTTCGTCGCGCTTTGCGCGAGGACCCCGAACTTGACCTATCTCAGCCAGGGGCCAGCCGATGCGACTGTTGCCGAACTGGTCCGCATGGCCGGTATGCGCTGGCCCATAGAGACCGCGATTCAAGGCAAAGGGGCCTTGAGCCTGGACCACCATGAGGTTCGCTCTTGGCTGGGTTGGCATCGTCATCTGACCGAGTGTCTCTTGGCCCACCCTTTCCTGGTGCGCACCCAGAAACGGCTCAAAAGGGGGCTCCTTTGTTGACCTTTGGGCAGGCGCGAGAGCCGGTCGCGCCGATCTTTAGCGCTCGAGCGCGTGCCTATCCAGACGCACAAAGCGAGGATAGTAGATCGTCCGGTCCGTAAGCAGACGCCAGTAGCCAAAGGTGTTCGTGCAGTAGGTCAGCACGAGGCCGTCGCCCTCGAGTTGCGGATGGGCCTTGCCCGCGTAGATCAGCACCTTGGGGCGCCTCGCCTCTGGCGGGACGTACACGGTGCTCGGTGCCGACCAGGGCCCGGTGAGGTCCGTGGCCCTGCGCACCGCCAGCGTCGCCGCGCCAAATCCCACGGTCTGCACGCACAGGAACTGCCCTATCGTCTCATCCCAGTGCACCGTGAGCTCGGTCTGGCCATCCGCGATAACGGGCTGTGGCTGAGGGCCCTCGCCAGACACCTCCGCCCAGCCGGTCGCGCCGCCGGTCCACCACTCCATCGGCTCGAGCTGGCCGCTCCGCAACGACTCGCCCGGCCAACGCACCAGAACCATGGGATGCGGCATCACCGGCTCGCGCGAGCAGAAGGCGTAGACGAATTGGCCCAGGTGGAGCAGGCTGGCGGAACCCACGATCACGCCCAGGTCGTTCGCCGGCGTGTCGAGCCATTCCAGGCGCCAGGCCTCCGGCGGCGCATCGGGGTTCGGAATGCGCACCACCTCCCAGTCGTATACGGAAAAGCCCAGCCCCTCCGGCGTGGGCCGCACGCGCATCAGGAAGATGATGAGCGCATCATCCAACCGAATGCCGTGCCCCGGCCAGAACCAGTCGTCGCCTTGCTCGGGAAAAAAGCTCGCCGGCCGGCCTTGCCCATCCTGACGCCAGTGAAAGCGCATCTCGGCAGACAGGGGGTCATAGCCATCCTGGATCGCCACGCTGTTGCGAATCATCCTGGCCCACAGGCGCGAGCCCAGGCCCGCGCGGTCGATAAAGGTGTCCGCAAAGAGCCACAGGGTGCGCCCCTCGCCGAGATCGACCGAGTAGGCGTCGTCGGCGCCCACCCAGTGCGGATCGCGGTGGAAAAGCGCATCGGCCTCAGGCCAGGCAGTGGCCGAGGCGCCCCATGCATCGGGTGCGGGGCGCGCACAGCCGAGACAGAGACACACGATGAGGATCGGACCTAGTCTGCGGGTTATGCTCATGATCTACCCTCTACCAAGGCGCCCATGTGGGCGCGGCCGGGGCCGTCTCATCGCAATGGGCCAACCCTTCCCGAGAGCCTGCCCTGCCAGCCCTACCTACATGGTCAGGTGAAGGCAGTTGCCGTCTGGATCGTGAAAGATGGCGATCCAGCGGCCCGAGTGGGCCATGTAGCGCGGCTCCTGGTCAAAGGCGACGCCATTGGCCTCTAGCTCCTCATAGGCGCGCTGGATGTCGTCCGTCCCAAAGGCCACATGGTTGAACCCGGCGGTCGAGCTGTCCACATGGGGGTTGGCCGCGACCGCGCCCTCCAGCGGGCATTTCAGGTCGATGATCACGCCGTCGCCCTTGAGAAAGGCGGTGCGAATGCCGCCAGCGACGTGCTCCGGCGCCGTCTCCTGGAAGCCCAGCTTGCCCATCCAGAAGGCCTTGGCGCGCTCCATGTCGGCGACGTCCAGGCAGAGGTGATCTATGGCCAGAAGGGTCATCGTTCGCTCCTTGTGCGGGCGCAGCGCTTGATCCTGGTCAATCTGCGCTCAGGGTTTGCCCGCATTGTAGCTGGGCTCGCTGGCCGCGTCCAGCGGAACGCGCGGCCGCCGCTGGCTGTTTTGCACGCGCCGCATCTGCTGTGTACACTCTGCCCCAACCTTTTGACGCAATCCAGTCGAGGAGAGGAGCCCATGAAGCTGGCGATCCGCATGCATCCGGAGGACAATGTGGCCACGGCGATCGAGCCGCTGGCGGCGGGGGAGGAGCTCGTGATCCTCTCCGACCGCGGCGAGGAGATCGACCGCCTGACCACGACGACAGATGTTCCGCTTGAGTATCACAAGGTGGCTCTGACGACTATCCCCAAAGGCGCCCAGGTCCTCAAGTAT
>JAFGLK010000507.1 GCA_016928125.1 Anaerolineae bacterium | reverse complement strand
GAGACCGAACACGCCGCCGAGATCGCCTGGCACTATGGCGCGTCGGCGAGTCTGCCAGGCGCGGAGCGAGGCATCCCTTATGCCCTCAAGGCGGCCCGACGCGCTCGAGCGGCGTATGGCCCCGATCGAGGCGTGGCGCTCTTGCGGCTCGCGGAACGGCTCGCGGCCTGGCCGATCCGCGTTGAACTGCGCGGCGAGGTGCAGCGCGAGCTGGCGCTGGCGCTCGCTGAGGCCATGCGCTGGGGGCAAGTCATGCCGGCGGTGGAAGCGGCCGTCGATCTGGGCTGTATGGATCGCGAGACTTGCATTGGCTTCCTGACGGAGGTGGCCGGGCTCATGAAGGACGGCGGCGCGCCGCTGGCGTTCTGGGAGCCGCTCGTAGAGCATGGTCTCGCGCTGGTGGGCGAGCGTCATGATCTCCTGTGGGCCAGACTGGAGTTGCTGCGCAATCGCTTCGAGCCGATGGAGGTCGGCCCGTTTCGGGCCAGCCGCTGGTTGGGCCTCAATCCCGAAGCGGTTGAGATCGCGATGCGCGAGGGCGACGAGCTCGATCAAGCCCGGGCCATTCAGGTCTTCGACTGGCGCACACTGGAAGAGACCTCAGCTGTCCTGCGGCTCGGGCGACGTTGGCAGACGGTGAGCGCCAAGCTGCAGGCTCTCATGGTGGCGAACCACGACCTGACCTGGCGTCACGGGGATGTGCGACTCGCCAGAGAGTGCGCCCGAGAGCTGTTGGCCGCTGGCGAGCGCTATGGCCATGTCGCTGCCCAGGCCGAGGCCAGCATCACCCTGGCCTGGATGCACATCCTCGCCGGTGAGGTGAGCGCGGCGATCGAGTGGGCCGCCCGGGTGCGATCCGCCACCGAGCGCATGGGCGAGGAGGCGCATCTTCGTTGGGTCAACCTTGCGCTGCGCTGCGCCATGGCCTACTGGCTGGGTGGCGACTGGGACGCCCTCGCCGCAGCGGTGCTGGCCTTTCTCGACAATCCAGCCACAGCCTGGCATCCCAGTGCCCTCGTCGCCCTGGCAAAGGCCGCTCTGTCACGCAGCCTGGCCGGGCACAGGGATGAGGCGCTTCAGCTCCTGGCCTGGTTCACGCCTGCAGTGCGTCGGCTAGGGCCAAGGGTCTATGGCCAGATCTCTGCGGTCATGTTGGCCGCGGTCGCCATCTGGGAGCTGGGCGAGGCCGAGTTCGCAGACGTCTACTTGCAGGCGATCGAAGAGCAGATGGCAGCTGGAGTGCGCTTCGGTGGGTATGCGCTCCCCGAGCAATCGGCGGCCCGCATGTGCGCTCTCCTGGGCGACCTGGACAAGGCCCTGGCCTACCAGGCGCAGGCGCGCTCTCGCGCCCAGGCCGAGGGCCTGAAGGCTTGCCTGGCCATGGCCGACTATGATGAGGCCGTCATGCGGCTGCGGCATGGCGCGGACGATGTGGACGCGATCGACACGGGTCTGCAGGCCGCAAAACAGGCTTTTGAACGTGTGGGCATGCATGTGTGGGTCGAGCGCGCTGAGGCCCAGTTGGCCGCCCTCGCCGAGCGCCGACACCTGGCTGGTGGACGGCTCCCTGGCGGCCTGACGGAGCGTGAAGCCGAAGTGCTGGATCTTCTGGCCCGCGGGCTGACCAATCAGGAGATTGCGGAGCGGCTGGTGTTGAGCGTCCACACCGTCGAGCGGCATGTGGCCAACATCTACATCAAGATCGATGTGCGTAATCGCGCAGAGGCCACAGCCTACGCATTCCAGCAGGGCCTTGGGCCGCCGCCCTCGGCCTCGTGATCTTGCTCCACGATCGATCAGGCCCCCACGCTGCCCAAGCTAGCGCGGGGGCCTGAGTGCGTCTACATAGTTTCCGTGATACTCGCCCCTCGCCAAGGCGCGCAGAGCTCTCGCAAGATGCACACTCTCAGCGATGCAGCCAGCGCCCGCTTCCTGTATGCTATCCTCAAGCAAATCGAATAGAGTGCGCTCGCAGCCAAGCCTGTGAGCGCGGAGACAGCGCAGGAGGTGCATGATGAGAGTGAGAAGCCGAGAGAGAGGCGCAATGCCATGGGTGATCTGGCTATCGATCCTGGCGGTGAGCGTCCTGCTGGCGCTGCCGGTTCAGGCGTCACACGAGAGCCTCATGCCTGAAGGCTTTGAGGCCGACGGGGTGTTTCTGACCGGATTGGGCACCCTGGCCGAACGAGACCACCTCGAGATTGCGCCGGCGTCGGCCGCCACCTGGAATTGGAGCTTGCCCTTCGTGCCGGGCACAGGCAGCCTGGCGGAGCGCGAGTGGCGCGAGGAGGTCGGGTCAACGGCGGCCGAGTTAGCATACCGGATCGAGACTGGCGCGAAGGTCGGCTCGACCCTGGCAGAATATGAGGCCGCGTTAGGATACAAGATCCAGACTGGCGCAAAGATGGGTGTGACTCTGGCAGAGTATGAAGCTGCGTTGGGGTACAGAATCCACTAAGGCGACCACGGCGTTGTTCGCCGTGAGCCGGGACGGGCCGTGCGGCTCTGGCAGCTGGGGCGCCTCATCCACAGGGAGGCAGGTCGTTGTGAGCGGGACGTCTCCCTGGTGAGGCCCCCAAGCGTCAATGACAGCTAGATGGCTCGCGGAGCATGACTGGCGATGGACAGACGGCTGGAATGCAACACCGAGAGAGGGATATGGACATGGCAAAGTATGTGATCGAGAGACGAGTTTCAGGGATTGGCGCCAGTTCGACGGAAGAGTTTCAGTCCATGGCGCAGGTGTCCAACAAGGCCCTGGCGGAGATGAGTCCGGGCATACAATGGCTCGAGAGCTTTATCGTGGACGACATGAGCTACTGCATCTATATCGCGCCCGATGAGGAGGCGATTCGCGAGCACGCGCTCAGGTCGGGATTTCCGGCGGACCGCATCTCACGGATCAGAGCCATCCTCGACCCCAGCACAGCCGAAGAGTGATTGCCCTCAGTCGAGAAGGGGCTGGGACGTCGAGGACACTTTGAAGGCGCAGGATGCAAGGGAGGTGTGCAATGCAAGCAACACGAAAGCGACATGGAACGCGATTCGTGGGCATATTGATGACAGCGATGGTCTTGTCCGTCCTGTTGGCCACCCCGGCGGGGGCTACCCATGCTGGGGTGCCAGCAGAGGTGCGAGGCCCCTCAGCGGTCTTTCTGATCGGGGCTGGCGCTCTGGTCGATGGCGATCACTTTGGGGCGGCGGCCTCGGCCGTGACCTCCTACGAGACAGTCGAAGGTGTTTTTGTGTCGGGGCTGGGTGGCAGCGGATTGAGGCGTGAGCACCACGAACTGGCGGCTTCTGCCGTCAGCGCGTCGGAGACATGGGGCAACCCATCGATCCCCGGAGAGGGCACACTGGCGGCTCAGACGCACTGGGATCGGGCCGCGTCAGCGGTCAGCTCTATCGAGAGCTCGGGCGAGCCCTTTACGCCCGCGCTGACCGGGCTCACTCAGCACGAGCATCACGAGTTGGCGGCGTCCGCGGTGGCGCCGTTCGAGTGGTAAGAGCGCACGCTGCGGATGTGGCAGGTATGGCATGTGCTTCCCAGGCCCTGGGGCGAGGGGAGCACATGTTGTTCATGGGCGGCTCGAGGAGGGTTTGTCGGATGCAAAAACCTACCATGGTACGGGCAGCTCTGTGGGTGAGCCTGGCGATCTTGTTCGTACTGCTGGGCGCGGGCTCCGCAAGAGCCTATCAGCAAGATACGGCCCAGGACACGGCGCTCTGGGTCGATGTGGACGATTGCGGCGAGGCGCTGGACGCGATTGAAGCGGGCGCCACGACGTGCCCCGCGCCGAGGGCGGCTGAGCCCACGCCTCAAGAGCCGGTTCCGGAGGTCTCAGAGAGCTGGCTCGAACGCCTCTGGTCGCTCGTGCGGCCTACCCAGCTGGAGAGCTCTGGCACGCCGTGATCCTCGTGGGGTGAAACCCGGGCGGCTCCGTCTCCAGGCTACATGGCCGGGGCGAGCGGATTCCCCTTGCCCTCACCTCTGATGCATACATCCACCGGCGGGGGCACCAACAAAAGACCTGCGCTGACGCTTGACGCCCTCTTTGCCCGGCGCTAGACTGGGCGCAATGTCGCTATCCGCATCGCATATCCAGAGGGAGGCCCGCCATGCGCATCGCGATCGCCGGTATCTCGCACGAAACCAACACCTTCGCGGCCGAAAGGAACGACTCGCCAGGCTCGGTCCACATGACACCCGGCCAGGACATCCTCGATCAGGCTCATCCGCGCAGTTTTATCGGGGG
>JAFGLK010000071.1 GCA_016928125.1 Anaerolineae bacterium | reverse complement strand
ATGGGGCGTCGCTCCTTAGCCGGGGCGATTCATCGCCCGGCGCTCGGACGCAGCGGGCTACTGCGATAATTCTTTAGCCTTCATGAGGTCGGCCCTTCGACAGGCTCAGGGCCCGCCCTGGGACAGGCGCAGGGGGCGCCCTGGGAGCGCCGAGCCACACCACCCGGCGCTGCTGGCGGCCCTGTGGGGACGGGTCCGATCGTGCGCAAGCGGCTGCGGTCTCGCGCAAGAGCTGCAGTGACACGCTGGGTCAGTGCCACCCTGCCCTCCAGGCGAGTGCATATCCCCAGGCGCGCCAGGTGGCGCGCGACGCGGGCAGGCATCGATTGGGCTGGGACTTAGGGATCAAGCCGATGGCAGAGTGAGACCCTCGAGGTGAGCATGGTCGTTGAGGCGCACAAGCTGGCTCCCATCGTCGCGCAGGGCGATCTCCGTAAGCGAAGTTGGATTGAGGGAAAAGCAGGACTGGAACTCGTGCGGAAGACCGACCGCCAGGCAAACCAGGTTCCGAATGACCATGGCATGGGAGACGACGACAACGCGGGCATCGGTTGGCTCGCGGCGGAGCTCCTCGAGCAGCGGCCGCAGACGCTCCATCAGGTCGTCCAGCGACTCGCCGCCCGGCGTAGCCGCCTCGCTCGCGCCCTGGAGGAACATGGACACACGTTCAGGGTCGCGTGCTCTGACTTGAGCGTGGGTCAGCCCCTCCCAAGCACCCATGTGGAGCTCGCGCAGACGGCGGTCAAGCCGCACCGACAGCCCATGGTGTGCGGCAATACCCT
Source organism: Anaerolineae bacterium (assembly GCA_016928125.1). The sequence continues at coordinate 2,290 of JAFGLK010000071.1, read as the reverse complement.
CCGCCGTATCGCGCGCGCGGCTCAGATCGCTGGACCACACCACCTGCAAACCATAGGCGGCCAGCCGCTCTCCCACTGCTGCGACTTGCAGACGCCCGACGTCGCTCAAAGGTGCGTCGGCCTGGCCCTGAACGCGATTTTCGGCGCTCCATGTGCTTTGCGCGTGGCGTACCAACAGCAAACGTGGCATCGTGCGTACCTCATTTCCACTTGGCTGTACTACGGCCTGGGGGCATGCCGGACCCGCAAGCGCCGCCCGAACGACGTGTCGCCGCCGCCTCGGCCTCTCGGGCACGATCACCCGCTGCAGCATCCATCCGACCCACATCATTGGAGCCTGTTAACCCGCAGGATACGCCCACCGCAGCATGCCGTCAACCCAAGCACAACGGACGAGGAGGCATCCCATGCAACCCGAACCCTACGAAGGCTATTTCTGGCAGGGCGCCCACGTGCGCCTGCGCCCCCTGCGCATCCAGGATGCCGAGCAGAAATGGCGCGAGTGGACGGACAGCGAGGCCCGGCTAATGCTGGAATCGGGCCTGGACCTGCCGCCGGTCTCGCTCGAGGCCTACACGAAAAAGCTCGAGCCCTGGTGCGAGTTCCAAAACACGTCCCAGGGCCGCGAGTTCGCCATCGAGACCCTGGCGGGCGAGTTCGTCGGCTGGATCAACCTCTTTGATCGCGACGAGCGCCACGGCACCTTTGGCTACGGCGTGAGCATCTTTCGCGAGCACCAGCGCCAGGGCTACGCCGAGGAGGCGCTGCGCATCGTGTTGCGCTACATGTTCTTCGAGCGTCGCTTTCAAAAGTGCAACTCGGCCTGCCTGGACCTGAACGCCGCCTCGTTGGCCCTGCATCGCAAGCTCGGCTTTGTGGAGGAGGGCCGCCGCCGCCGCGTGGCCTACGCCCATGGCGCCTTCCACGACGAGGTGCTGCTGGGGCTGCTCAAGGAGGAGTTCGAGGCCAATGACCAGGCCTGAGAGTCCAGACCCGACCGTCGGGCTTACGCAAGCCCAGATCGAGGCCGATCTCCGCCGCCTGGGCCTGAAGCAGGGCGACATCGTCGAGGTGCACAGCTCGCTCAGCAGCCTGGGGCCGGTGGCTGGCGGCGCGGAGACGGTGGTGGATGCCCTGATGGCCGTGGTGGGCCAGGAGGGCGGGCTGGTGATGTCGGCCTATCCGGTCAGCAAGCTGCTGCCCCTCACGGACGAGGAGCGCGCCCGGGGCATCACCGCCAAAGTGAGGCTCTACGACGAGACGTATGACGGGCCTACCGGCATGGGTGCCATCGCCGACGCCTTCCGCGCCCGGCCCGACACAGTTCTGGGGCAAGGCTTCCATCGCGTGTGCGCCTGGGGCCGGGAGGCCGAGGCGCTCAGCACGGGATACCAGGTGCTGCTCGAGCTGGACGGCTGGGTGTTGCTCCTGGGGGTGGGCATCGGCTACGTCTCGAGCATGCACCAGGCCGAGCATGTGGGCATCCCGGACGAGGTAGCCGCGACCGTGCGCGTGCCCGACGAGATCCGCCGCGACTATCCCGACGACATCTACATCAGCTACAGCGCCCCACCGGAGGATGGCTGGGCCAAGGTGCGCGACGAGGCCGGCCGGCGCGGGCTGATCCGCCACGGCCGGGTGGGCGCGGCGGCGTGCATGCTCTTCCGCGCCCGGCCGGTGGTGGCGATCTATGAGCAGGCCCTGCGGACCGATCCGCTGGGGCTGTTCGGCGTGAAGAAAGGCTGACGCGGAGAGGGTCTCCCCGTCTCCGCGTCTCTAGGACTGCGCGATTCTCTTGCTACGGTTGGTTCACCGTGACCGAGGTGACGCTGGCCTCATACGTATAGCCCGCCAGGGCCACATCGTCGACCTCGAAGGTAATCGAGCCTGTCTTGGTTCGGACGTTGGTCGAGACCGAGCACTGACCGAGTCCGTCGGTGGTGCACGTCGCTGCGCTGCCATCGCCCCACGCGCCGCTGACCGCGGCCCCGGCCAGGGCCGGATTGATCGTCGCCACAACGGTCGCCCGCCAGAAGTTCTTGTTCATCAGGACGCTGCTGCCATCCAGGGACTTGACCGTTACGGTCGACCCGCCGCCGCCCACGGTCACACTCTGGTCTATACTTCCCGTCGCGCCGTCGTCGTCGGCCACGGTCAGGCTGACCATGTAGGTGCCGTCGGCCCCATAGGTGTGCGTCGGGCTCTGAGCCGTCGACGTGTTGCCATCGCCAAAGTTCCAACTCCACGACACGATGCTGCCATCGGAGTCGGTGCTGGTGTCGGTGAACGT
>JAFGLK010000506.1 GCA_016928125.1 Anaerolineae bacterium | reverse complement strand
GTATAGGGGCTATGGAGCCAGAGGCGCTCGCCGAGGCCCCGTTGCTGTCGGCCGCCGCCCTTTTGCACGGATGTCAGGGGCACGTCCTGGTCGCGGGGGCTGGCACCTCGCGAGCCATTGCGGAGCGCCTGGCGCACCTGCTTTCTTGCTGTGGCACCCCCGCTCTGTATATCAGCGCCGCCGACAGCCTGCATGGCAGCTCGGGGGCGATCACCGCCCATGATGTGGTCTATATCATCTCCAAAGGCGGGCGCAGCAGTGAGGTGAACCAGTTCGCCCGCATCGCCAAGGTGCGCGGCGCCAGGCTGATCGCTCAGACCGAGGACCCTCGCTCGCCTCTGGCGGAGATCGTCGATCTGGTGCTTGAGGTCAAGGCCGAGGGCGACATCGATCCCTATGGCATGATCGCCCTGGGCAGCTCGCTGGTCAACGCGGCCGCAGGCGACGCGCTCTGCGCCATTCTGCTGCGGCTGAACCGCTACTCGCTCCAAGATTTCCGCCAGACTCACCCCAGCGGCGCGGTAGGAGAGCGCTTGGCCGAGGAGGAGGCGAACCAGCATGGCGCTGAGGCGAACCGGCAATCGCGGGGAGAGTAGACCATGAGAGCGGCTCTGCTGGTTGGTCCACGGCAGATCGAACTGCGTCGGGTGCCCGATCCGAGCCCACCAAAGGGCGGGCTGGTTTTGCGCGTCGAGGCCTGTGGCATCTGTGGATCGGATATCCGGCGCTGGAAAGAAGGGCCGGCCGAGGGCGCCCAACCGATCGTGCCTGGGCACGAGGTGGGGGGAGTCGTCATCGCGACGGATGCGGATCAGACGGTGACGGGATCGATTGGCCCGATCGCGGTGGGGGACCGCCTGGCGTTGGCGCCCGACGTGCACTGCGGGCGCTGTTACTACTGCCAACGCGGCCTGTACAATCTGTGCGATGATCTGCACCTGGTGGGCATCACGCCGGGCTATCCCGGTGGCATGGCCGAGCAGATGCCCGTCTCGGCCGAGGTGCTGGCCAACGGCATCGTGCACCCCATCCCTGCGGGCCTCTCCTTTGGGAGCGCGGCCCTGGCCGAGCCGCTCGCCTCGGTGCTGGCCGCGCATGAGAAGGTCGGCACCAGCCTGGGGCATATGGTCATGATCATCGGCGCCGGCCCGATCGGCTGCTTGCATATCGCGGTGGCCAAGGCGCGCGGCGCTCTGGTGATCGTCTCGCAGCGCAGCCCCCTCCGCCGCGAGTTCGCGCAGCGCTTCGGGCCGGATCGGGTGGTAGACCCTGACGAACTGGCGGTTCGGGTGAGGGAATTCACGCAGGGGCGGGGGGCGGATATCGCCATCTGCGCCAACCCGGTGGCCGACACGCAACGTCAGGCCGTGGAGCTGGTTCGCAAAGGCGGTCGCGTGGTGTTGTTCGGCGGCCTGCCCAAGGCCGATCCCTGGACTCATCTCGACGGCAACCGCATCCACTATGGTGAGATCCAGGTGCTGGGCGCCTTTTCATATCACCCCACGCATCACGCGTTGGCCCTGAGCCTGCTGGCGCGCCATATGGTGCGAAGCGAGGACCTGGTGACCCATCGCTATCCGTTGAGCGAGATTGGGGCGGCCTTTGAGACTGCGGCCAGCGGCCAGGGCCTCAAGATCATGCTGGAGCCGCAACAGGCCGGCTGAGCGAGGTGCGGGCATGTCCATCCTCGGGCTCGACATCGGCACGAATGCATGCAAAGCGGTCGCTTTCGATGAGCAGGGCCAGATCCTGTCGAGCGCGGCGCGCGAATACCCGATCCTGACGCCCCAGCGCGGCTGGGCCGAACAGGACGCCGAAGCGGTCTGGCGCGCCGCACGGGACGCCCTGGTCGAGGCGGTGGCCGGAGCCCGACGCGATCCTCCCCGGGCCATGGCGCTCTCGGCGCAGGGCGAGGCCGTGATCCCCGTCGACCGGGACGGCCGGGCCTTGCGCCACGCCATCCTCGGCATGGACACGCGCACCGAGGCGCAGAACGCCAGGCTGGCTGCGCGTTTCGGGGCCAAGGCGCTGTTCGACCGCACCGGCATGCCGGTGCACACCATCAACACGCTCCCCAAGCTGCTCTGGCTTCAAGAGCACGAGCCCAACGTCTGGCAGCGCGCTGAGCGATTCCTGCTCTACGAGGACTTTTTTCTGCAGAAACTAACGGGTCGGGCGACCATCAGCCATTGTCTGGCCTCGCGCACGCAGATATATGCTCTGGCGCAGGCCACATGGGACGAGGAGCTGTTGAGCGCTTGTGGCCTTGAGACGACGCGCCTCGCCCCGCTGGCCCCTGCCCAGGGCGGGATCGTGGGCGCCCTACGGCCCGAGCTCGCGCGCGAGATGGGACTGCGGGGCGAACTCCCGCTTGTGAGCGGAGGGCACGATCAGGCCTGCGCGGCGCTGGGGAGCGGCGTCATCGCCCCGGGCCGGGCCATGGTCTCGACAGGCAGCGCCGAGGTGCTGGAAGTGGCCATGGCAGAGCCTCGTCTCACCGCGCCCCTTCAGCAGGGCAACATCTCGGTCTATCGCCACGTGGCGCCGGACCTCTATCTGGCCATGACCCTCAATCAGAGCGGGGGCCTGGTTCTGCGCTGGTTCCGAGATACCTTTTGCGCCGCCGACCAGGACGCCGCCCGTAAGGACGGGCGCGATCCCTATGATGTGATGTTGGGCGACGCGCCACAGGGGCCAACCGATCTATTGCTGCTGCCGCATCTGGGCGGGAGCGGCACCCCCTGGCTCGACGTTCATTCCAGAGGCGCCTTGCTCGGGCTGACCTATGCGACAACGCGCGGGAGCGTGGCCAAGGCCATTTTGGAGGGATTGACCTTTGAGCTGCGCCTGAACCTGGAGATCCTCAGAGCGGGCGGCATCGCGGTGGATGCGCTCTACGCCGTGGGGGGCGGGGCGCGCAGCGCGCTGTGGTTACAGCTCAAGGCCGATATCTGCCAGGTGCCGCTCCATGTGCCCCAGGTGACCGAGGCGGCCTGCCTGGGCGCCGCCCTCTTGGCAGGCGCGGGTGTGGGCCTCTACCCAAGCCTGGGCGAGGCGGTCGCGCGGTGCGTATCGCTCAGCCGGCGGGTGGAGCCCTCTCCGAAGGGAGCGCGCGCTTATGACGCCCGCTACGCCCTCTATCGTGAGCTCTATCCGACGCTCAAAGGCCTGCTGCATCGCCTATAGAGGTCAGAGCAGTCCGGTGCAAGAGAACACCCGCTGGATTCGGACCCTAGATCCTGATCCAGCGGGTGTTCGGTGTGGAGATGGCGGGAATCGAACCCGCGTCCAGAAAGTTCGCCAAGAGACGTCTACAAGCCTAGTCGGTCTATTGGGTTCTCGCAGGCCGGGCCTCGACCGACAGAGTCAGCAGCCTACCAGCCGATGTATCTTGAGCTCTCGCTATCGGCATCTTGAGAGCAGCAGCCCGAATTAGTCGACGCCCGTGTTCCCGCTCTCGGGCAAAGCAGAGAGACGGACGTGATCGACTATGTCGATCAGTGGCTCAGGTCGTTGCTACGCGGCCAGAGCCGGAGTAAAAGTGGTATTGGCACTTTTGTGTTTTGCCCCTGATTAACGAGGTTGAGGCGCCTCGGCTTGCAGTCGCTTGCCAGCCCTCCCTGTCGAAACCTGTCATCCCCTTGCGAATACAAGTATACCCGTTATCGCTGAAAAAGGCAAATGGCCTGGGCGGCGTCGCCCAACGCGAGCCTGCGTCGCGCAGGCCTGCGTCGCGCGAGCCTGCGTCGCGCGAGCTTGCGCCACGCGGGCGGCCAGCTATAATCGTGCCTATAGGTGACGACAAGCCAGACGTTTGGGAAACGAAGGAGGTCCCCTGCGATGCCTGAGGCACAAGTCGGAGTGATCGGGGGTAGCGGCGTCTATGAGATCGAGGGTATATCGAATGTGGAGCGGGTCGACCTGGAGACGCCCTTTGGCCCCCCCAGCGATACGCTCGTGGTGGGCACGCTGGCCGGGGTAGGCGTGGCGTTCATCCCGCGCCATGGGCGTGGCCACCGGATCGCCCCCAGCGAGCTGCCCTCTCGGGCGAACATCTGGGCCCTCAAGTCGTTGGGCGTGACGCACGTGCTCTCGATCAGCGCGGTGGGGAGCCTGCGCGAGGATATCGCGCCGCGCGACGTCGTGATCCC
>JAFGLK010000505.1 GCA_016928125.1 Anaerolineae bacterium | reverse complement strand
GCAGCTCCTTCAGGGCGCGCTCCACCTCGGCATAGTCGGCGGCCAGCCGCTCGGCCCGATCGCCCACCTGGTCCAGCGCGCCGTCGCGGCCGAGATACTCGAGCTCGCGGGCCTGCGCGGCAAAGGCCGTGGCCCCGAAGGTGGCGCTGCTGGATTTGATCGAGTGGGCCTGGCGCCGGAACGTCTCGGCATCGCCGCGCGCCAGGGCGGCCGACAGCTCGGCGAGGAGCTGGGGCGTCTCCTGGCAATAGGTATCGATCAGCTCGGCCAGGAACTCATCGCCGGTGGCCGCTCGGAGCTCATTGAACGGGTTCATGTCGATGATCGCTTCCGACTTCACGGTGTGCTCCTTTGTTCGAGGGGACGGGCCTTGGCCAGGGCGTCGCGCAGCTCGTTCACCCGGATGGGCTTGCTGACATAGTCCTCCATGCCGGCCTCCAGGCACTTTTCGCGGTCGCCCTGCATAGCGTTGGCTGTCATCGCGATGATATAGGGACGCTGGCCGCGCGGCCAACGGGCGCAGATCTGGCGCGTGGCCTCGAGCCCGTCCATCTCGGGCATCTGCACGTCCATCAGGATGACGTCGTAGGGCTGGCGCTCCAACGAGCGCAGCACCTCCAGGCCGTTAGCAGCCACGTCGGGTCGGTAGCTCATCTGGGTGAGCAGATGAACGGCCAGCTTCTGGTTAACGACGTTATCCTCAGCCAGAAGGATGCGCAGCGGGCGCGTCCTGCCACCCGGCGCTTCGCCGGCTGGAGCTTCGCCGGCCGGGGCCGACGGAGCAGGCTGGGCTGGCGCCGCCGCTGCGGGAGCAGGGGCGATCTCGGCTGCGAGAAGGCCCATGAGCGCGTCGAACAACGCCGAGGGCTTGAGCGGCTTGGTGAGATAGGCGGCAAAGAGGGTGGAATCGGGCGCCGAACGCTCGCCGAGTGACGAGAAAAGCACCAGAGGCAGCGCCACCGCCGGGCGGAGCTTGCGGATCTCGGCCGCCAGCGCGGGGCCGTCCATCTCGGGCATGTGCATATCCAGGATGGCCAGGTCGAAGGGGTCGCCGCGTCGCACCCACTCCAGGGCCTCCTGGGGCGAGGCCGTGTCGCGCGCCAGGAGGCCCCAGGCGCGAGTCTGCAGCGTCAGGATGCGGCGATTGGTGGCGTTGTCGTCCACGATGAGCAGGCGCTTGCCCTGCAAAGCTGGCTGCTCGCCGCTCCAGCGGGCGCGCGCCGCGGGCGCCTCTGCAGCGGGGGCCTGGATGGTAAAGTGGAAGGTCGAGCCCTGACCCGGGATGCCGGCGCTCTCGGCCCACATGCGCCCGCCCATCAGCTCGCTCAGGCGGCGGCTGATGGCCAGGCCCAAGCCCGTGCCGCCGTAGCGCCGCGCCGTGGAGGCATCCACCTGGGTGAAGGCCTGGAACAGGTGGCCGATGCGGTCGGGCGGGATGCCGATGCCCGTATCGCGCACGGAAAAGTGCAGCTCGTGCTCGTCGCCCTCCAGGGCGCGGGCGCTGGCCGAGACCACCACCTCGCCCTGGTCGGTGAACTTGACCGCGTTGCTCAGCAGGTTCACCACGATCTGGCGCAGCCGGGTGATGTCACCCACGATGGCGGCCGGCACGTCGGGTTCGAGCTGGTAGGCCAGGTCGAGCCCTTTCTCGGCGGCGCGCAGACGAAAGAGGTCCAGGGCCGACTCGACGCAGTCGCGCAGGTCGAAAGGCTGCTCCTCCAGCTCCAGGCGGCCCGCCTCGATCTTGGAAAAATCGAGGATGTCGTTGATGATCGTCAGCAATGCATCGCCGCTGTTTCGGATCGTCTCGGCGAAATCGCGTTGCTGCTCGTCCAGCGGCGTGTCCAGCAGCAGGCCGCTCATGCCGATGATCGCGTTCATGGGTGTGCGAATCTCGTGGCTCATCATGGCCAGGAAGGCGCTTTTGGCCTCGTTGGCCGAGTCGGCGGCGGCCTTGGCCTCGCGCAGTTCGACCTCGGCCTGTCTGCGCTCGGTGATGTCGCGGATGAGCTCGATGGCGCCCACCACGCGCCCTTCCGAGTCATGCAGCGCCGAGGCGGTGGCCATCAGGTAGGCCGGGCCGCCCGGCAGGGCCGACACGTAGCTCTCACCGTTCAGCGTGTTGCCCTGACGCACGATCTGAGCGTAGCGTCGCTCCATCTCGTCCTGGGGCTCAAGCACCAGATCGATGAGGATCGGCCGCCGCTCACCGTAGAACGGAACGGCGTAGGCATGATCGCCCTGGCCGAGCATCTCCGCGGCCGGGACGCCGGTCATCTGCTCGATGGCGCGGTTCCAGGCGATCACCTTCCCCGCCTCGTCGATCACCAGGGCGGCGTCGGGCAGGAACTCGATGATGTCGCTCAGGCGACGCTGCGACTCGCGCAGGGCCGCGCGCTGCGCCTCGCTCTCAGTGAAGAGGCGGGCGTTCTCGATGGCGGTGGCCGCCTGGCGCGCCAGCGCCACAAGAAAGTCCAGATCGACCTGCGTAAAGACGCCCTCGGCCTTGGGTCGGTAGAGCGACAGGAGGCCGATGGTGCGCCCGCCGGCGATCAACGGCGCGCACATCATGGTGTCGGGCTCCTCCTCCACCACCGGCGTGCCGGGGACGTGCACCGCCCGCGCGTCGCGGGTCATATCCTCGATCACCTCGGCCACGCCCGACTCGGCGATGCTGCCGGTGATGCCATAGCCAGCGGTGATCGTGTCGCCTCGGAACTGGTCGGCGTACCGGCCCAACGCCACCGTCGTGCGGAAGGTTCGTCCATCCGAGTCCACAAGCCGCAAGACCGTGTCCTGGGCGCCAAACAACTGATGTACGCGCCCGGCAACGCCCTCCAACACAGCCCCCAGATCGAGCTGGGCCGTCGCCTCGCGCCCGACCTCGGCCACCACGGCCATCTGATGGGCGCGCCGCTCTGTCTCCATGTAGAGACGCGCGCTCTCGATGGCGATGGCCGCCTGACGGGCCAGGCTGACCAGAAAGTCAAGCTCGGGTTGCACGAACAGCCCGTGCTCCCGCGCGCGCCACACCATCAT
>JAFGLK010000504.1 GCA_016928125.1 Anaerolineae bacterium | reverse complement strand
GGATGCATCACGTCCCAGTTGACGGCGATGGCCGGGTGGTCCACGCGGCGCATCACGGCGGCCACGTGGTTGGGGTTGCACCAATCGTCATGGGTCTCCATGCACACCGTCACGCCGCGCGCGGCGGCATGGTCGGCCACGGCCGAAAGGCAGGCCGCCACCCCCTCGATGGCCGTCTCGCGCCCAAGCTCCTGAGGCAAGGCCCCGCCAAACACGCGGATGCAGGGCGCGCCCAGATCGGCGGCCAGATCGATGCAGCGCAGGGTATCGTCGATCTGGCTCTGGGCCTGAGCCGGATCGGCATAGCGTCGCGAGGTGGCCACGCAGCAGAGCGCGACGCATTTCTCCTCGGCCTTGGCACGGTAGGCCCGCCGCAGATCGGGGGCCAGGTCCATCTCGATGCCGTGGGCGTGCCCGGCCTCGATGCGCGGCTCGACGCCCTGGTAGCCGTACCAGCGAGCGAGTTGCAGAAAATCGTTCAAGTCGAGTTCGGGGCAGGAGAAACTCATGAAAGCCAGGTTCAGCATCGAACGCACCTCCTTCGGCTGGCCACCTCCACAAGGGCATCGCCGCACCGCCGACGACTGACCGTTGCGCGCCAGCCTCTCCTCTAGCCATCATCCCCGCGAGTCAGCCAGGCCAGATTGAAGCGAGCAAAGGTCATCTTTTCGTAGGGTCCCTCGTCGCCGCGCTCGTAGAAGCAGCCGATGTCGCCCTCGGCGGTGACGCACAGGTCCGAGTAAGCCGCCGGCCCCTCGTGCAGACAGCGCCCCACCGGCCAGGTGCGACATTCGTCATAGCTCAATCGCATGGTGAGGCTGTCGCGCGCCCCGCGATCGGCCGGGTTGGCGAAAAGCACCCGTCCTGGCCCCTGAGCGGTGGGCCAGCTATAGCGACAGACGCTGGCCTGGCAGATCGGCTCGGGCAGCGCCGCATCGTGCACCATCGGGCCGAACGAGTCGCCGCCGTCGCCACTCCAAGATACGGCCCGATAGTTGCCTCCCCCTGGTAGATGGCTTTTGTTGCGGCTGTTGAGATACAGCCAGCCATCGGCTGTCTCGACCACGGTTGACTCGTTGGTGCCCTCGTCGGTCTGGCCCCCGATCTGCCATGTGCCCCCGCCATCGTCGCTGATCAGCACGTGGGAGCGATAGGGATCGTCGGCCCGGCTTTTGTGGCGCATGACAATGTGATCGCAGGGAATGACCAGGCGGCCCACATGGGGGCCGCGCTCAAGCTGGATGCCATGACAAGGGCCGGTGGCATACCATGACCAGTCTGCGGGCTTGACCTCGGCGGTGATCTCCTGGGGCTCAGCCCAGCTCGCCCCATCATCGTCGCTGTGCGTCACCCAGACCGTCCGCGGCGCGCGCCCTTCGCAGATCGCCGTCTCGTCGCCATCCTTCAGATTCTTGCAGAAGAGCAGCCAGATCGTACCGTTGCGATGATCCACCACCGGCGCCGGATTGCCGCAGACCCAGTCGATTTGGGTCGCCACCACCTGGACGGCCCCAAAGGTGCGGCCCCCATCCAGGCTGCGCCTCAGGAACAGATCGATCTGGTCCGAGTCGCGGCCGGTGTCTTTGCGAGCCTCGCAAAAGGCCAGGAGGACTCCCGAAGTCGCCACCGCCAGGGCGGGGATGCGATAGCGCACATAGCCGCCCTCTCCGCTGACGAACAGATCCTGTTGTTCGAAACACTCCATGTCGACCCTCCACCCTCTGCCTATGGCTGCGGGCATTATAGCCCAGCGCCCGGCGGCCCACAACGACAAGGCCGCCTCAGGGGCGGTTGACCGAGGGCGACCGCTCGGGTAGCATACGCCCGACGGCGCGGTCCAGCCCCAAGAGGAGGGTACCATGGAATATCGCGATTGGTTGGTCTACCCCTGGCAGGTACACACGCAGGTGAGGCGCTGGCAGGCCCGCTATCCTCAGCACGTGCAGGTGGAGACGCTGGAGCAATACACGCGGCACCCAGTGCACGCCATCACGGTCACCGACAGAGCAGTCGAAGAGCAAGGGAAGGTCAATCTGCTCTTTTTCGTCCCCCACGCCCACGAGCCGGCGGGCACGGCCGCCTGCATGAACTTTATTCAGCAGGTGCTCAGCGGGCATCATCTCGATGGCGCGCCCAGTACGCTGAGGCGGGAGCGCATTCTGCAGGAGACTCTGCTCACCTTCATCCCAGACGGCAACCCCTACGGACGCTCGCGCTGCCCGGAGCCGGGCTGGGAGGGGCGGCGTTACAGCAATCGCGAGTTCATCAACATGGTCTTTGGCATTGGGGCGCTCTACTCGGACGACCCGCTCAAGCCGCGTTGGGAGCGGTTCAAGCGGGTGGGATACTTCAGCGTCGCCGAGGAGGCGCCGGCCCGCATCGGGCTGGTGTACGAGCAGATCGGGCCGCACGAGTACATCGAGCCCAACCGGGGCGATCCGCGCGGCACGCTGGCCCGCCTGGTGCGCCAGCTCACAGCCGCCCGGCACTACGACGGGGTGCTCAACCTGCACCAGACCGAATTCGAGGGCCGGGCCGAGTTCGAGAACTGCATGGTGATCCTGCCAGCCCTGCAAAGCGAGCTGCCACGCCCTTTGCAGGAGCGCAATTGGACGCTGGCTGAGGCGATCCTGGCCAACTGGCGCGGCGTGGGCGGACACCCGACGCGGCTCGAGCTGCGTGAGGGGCGGCCTGAACCGCTGCACGCCCAGGCCCAGACGACGCCCTGGGCCGACCTGATGCGCGCCACGCCAATGCTCACCATC
>JAFGLK010000503.1 GCA_016928125.1 Anaerolineae bacterium | reverse complement strand
TGGCTATGCGAAGTGACTACCCATGATACCCTCTCTCGTTTTCGTAGCCTCTCCTACTTGTGCTATAATATCTATAGGCGGCACTGGTGAGGCGTCAGCTCCGGCTTCGGGCTTGCCGGTAATTGGAGGGTGTGTCCTATGGGCTTTCTGGGCAAAATCAAGCAATGGCTGACCGGCTCACCGGCCGGAGCTCGCCCTGCTTCCTCGGGCTATAGCGACCCCAATGGCATCTACTTTCACTTCCGCTGCAACCAATGCGGAGAAATCGTGCGCATTCGCGTGGACAAGCGCAACGACCTGAATCGGGAAGACGACGGCCCCGGCCCCCTGCTCTTGCGCAAAGAGGTGATGGGCAACAACTGCTTCCAGCTCATGCATGCGGAGATCTGGCTCAGTAGCGACTATGGCATCGCAGCCGCCGATGTAACCGGCGGCGAACTGGTGTCGGCCGAGGAGTATGAGGCTTCGCTCGCTCCAGCAGCTGAGGCGCCCGAGTCCGAGGGCTCAACCTCAGACGCTGAATCCGGAGACACCGAGGCATAGCTATCATCCATCGGCAGCCTGCCGTGGGCAGGCTGCCGCCGGCAGGCTGCCCACGGCATACGGTCGACGCGAAAACTGCCGGATGGGATTCGATCCTATCCGGCAGTATGCCATTCCTGTGCCAGCCGGCGAGGCCCCTAGCCGCCTGCCTCGTGCGTCAGAATGATCGCCTGCGCGATTTCCTTCATCGACTTGCGCGTATTCATCGACATCCTCTGAATGCGACGAAACGCCGCCGACTCGCTTAGGTCTTGGGTATCCATCAGAATGCCCTTTGCCCTGTCAACCAGTTTCCGCGTCTCAAGCTGCTCACGCAGATTGTCGATCTCCTTTTCGAGCTCACGAAACTCGGCGAAGCGCGAGATCGCGATCTCGATCGCCGGCGCCAGATCCCCCTCCTGCAGAGGCTTCACAAGATAGCCCACCACGCCGGCCTCTCGTGCGCGCTCTACCAGGTCACGTTCGCTGAAGGCTGTCAGCAGTACAACCGGCGCAATGCGTTCCTCGGTGAGAGCCCGGGCGGCTTCGATGCCATCCATGTCGGGCATCTTGATATCCATGAGCACCACATCAGGACGCAACTCACGCGCCAGATTGACCGCGCTGCGCCCATCGCCCCCCTCGCCCACCACAAGATAGCCGAGATTGCTCAGCATCTCGCGCAAATGCATACAGATGATCGATTCGTCGTCAGCGATGACCACACGCACTCGCTCCACGTTAGCTCCCTCCTCCTTTTGGTTTGCCGAAACGCACCACCGCGCGTGTCAGGTTCCCGTCGCGCAACAGCTCGATATGTCCCTTCAAGTCTCTTGAGACCATGCTCTGCACAATCCGCAATCCCAGATCTGCGTCCCGCTCCAGCTCGAAGCCTTGAGGCAATCCCTCGCCATCGTCCGACACGTCGATTTCGATCTCGGCGCCATCATCCACGAGCGCAACCCGAACTGTCCCCGCCTGGCGCCCCTGCATGCCATGCTCGATGGCATTCTGCACCAACTCGTTGATCACCAGAGCACACTGGGTTGCCCGCTCGGCAGGCAGCCAGATGTCGGCCCCGCCCAGATCAAGCTGAATGACCTTGTCGGGATGGATCAGACTTGCCTGTGTCTGCACCAGGATGCGGTGGGCGACCTCCTTGAGATTGATGAGCCCTTGCGCATTGTGCGACAGGAACTCATGCACAACGGCCACGCTCAGCACCCGGCCGATGCTCTCCTGCAGAACGGCGCGGGCCTCGTCGCTCTGGGCGCGACTGGCCTGCATGCCCATGATGGAGGCAATGACCTGGAGGTTATTCTTGACGCGATGGTGCATGTCCCGCACCAGCGCCGCCTTGCTCTCGAGCTCACGCTCCGTACGCAGCCGCTCGGTCGCATCGTGGATGAGCACAAAGGCCCCACGCGATACCACCTCGCGATCGCCCCCAGGGCGTGCAGGTCCACGCCTGAACACATCCCGCCAGGAGCCAGCCTTGGCATTGATCGGCACAGCCTTGCGTATCCAGGTCAGTCCGTCTTGCTCAACCTGACGCTCGAGACACCGCCCCTGAAGCATGGCTTGCGTCACCATCTCGTGATCCACAGTGTCCAGCTCTCCCACCTGGCGCCCCACCAGGCTATCGCGGAACCCAAGCTGCCGGTATAGCTCTGAAGCGATGCCGCTCATGTACGCGATGCGATAGTCCGCTCCCACATACATGATCCCGTCAGAACCCCCAAAGGGCGTCAACTCCTCCGCCCCCCGCAGTTCGCCACGGAGCACCATCGCGATGAAATCCTGCAGAGCACTCTGGAAGGCTTTGCTGCGCCTACGCTGCCTTTCATGGGCCAGCCAATAGGCATCCTGGACAAGTACCGCGATGGTCTGACCGCGCTCATTGCGGATCGGATGGACTTGGCGGGCAATCGTAGCCCCGCGAAGATAGGTGGTGTAGACCATACGATGGCTGGAGCGCCCCCTGAGACCCTCCGCCACCCCAGGTTCTAGTTCAAAGGCGGATCGGGACCCCACGAGTGAGGTCTCGTACACAGGGGAGGACGAGTGGGCCAGGGCCTGCGCCAGGACGATCACCTGTTCTGCGCCGGCCTGGCAGAACATGATCAGGTCCGATCGGCATAGATCGGCCAGAATCGGCAGGTCTGCTGCGATCTTCTTCAGCAGGACCACATCACCCGGAGCAAGATCCAGGCGCCAGAACACACCCGCGCTTTTCATGCCCCTCATTATAGCACAGCTGGCGACAGGCAAAAACACACAGCGGCATTGCAGATCATGGGCGGCGCCGCCTCCGCGGTCCGTCAGAGACACCGATGCATGCCCGGACAGGCCGCCGCGGCAGATTGCCGGGCCAGTACGAGTCTGATATAATGGCGCGACCAAACGAGGGCCGTCTCTTGGCCGAAGCCTTCGAATCCTGACATCTGTGAGGAAACCATGCACTATCTGGTGTTGATGCTCAAGGGGATGGCCTATGGCATCACCCATATCGTACCCGGGCTCGGCGGCGGGTTGATCCTGATCCTGCTGGGTATCTATGGGCAATTCGTGGACTCGGTAGGCAACTTCCTGATCGACCTCCCTGGATGGCGAAAGCGTATTCAGTTTCTCCTTCCGCTGGGCATCGGCATGGTCATCGGCATGCTCGTGCTGGCCAGGCTCATCACGTTCCTGTTGGATCGCGCGCCGGGAGCCACGACGGTATTCTTCATGGGCCTGCTGCTGGGCACGATCCCCTCGGTCCTCAAGATGCATACGGATATGAGGCCCACGGTGGGCAGGGCACTCGCGCTGATTCTTGGTTTGGGCTTGGTCATCGTGCTCAAGCTGGCGCAGCCCTCCAACATGACGGGCAATACGATCGCAGCCTTGAGCAGCCCGCGGGGCCTATTGTACAACCTCATGGTCAGCCTGCTGGCCGGCGGCGCAAGCGTGACGCCGGGTCTGGATGGCTCGTATATCCTGCTGCTGGGCGGCACCTACGATCCGGTGGTCGAAGCCTTTTCGGAGCTCACTCACCTGGTGATCCACTGGGGCGTATTGATCACCACGGGATTGGGTGCCGTGGTCGGCATTCTGGGCTTCTCCAAGATCATCGACACCGCCATGCGGCGCGTGCCCGCGATAGCCTATTACATCGTGCTGGGCTTGATTCTCGGCTCGGTCTATGGGCTTTGGCCGAACCAACCGGCACGGGTCAGCCCCATCCTCTTGGCGATGGCCTTCCTGGTCGGCGTTGGCGTCGCGCTTGTGCTCGGAAGACCCGCGGCAGAGACCTGACCGGCTCCCGCGAGGCCACGGAAAGCGAGAGGGATATCCGGTATGCCCATGCCCGACGTGGCCTGCTTCCGCTGTGGCAGGAACAGACTGATCCGTAGAATCGAAACCGCGTCCCCTGGAACGAGAGGCCGCGTTCGGCCGAGCTCGCTGCGGCGACACCGCGCGGGCGTCAGATCACGCGCAGTACCAGGGTGCCCGCGAGATCCCCAACCCGACAAGACGCCCGCGCGCTACGAGGTACACCACTATGTGTGCGAGCTCTGCGGCCACACCTGGCGTACGGACGTCATCGTCACGCCGCGGGACGCCCTCCTCAAAGGGAAGCGCTGAGCACAGTAGCTCCGCCCAGCAGCTCCCTACCCCAGCTGAGGCTTGCTTGCGGACTCCACTGAGGCAATCTGTCCGCGCGATTTTATGTCAAGTTCTCCTCCTCCAGGGATCGAAACACGGGCCAGACGAGCCTTGTGGGCTGGAGCCCGGTTTCGGGTCAGGCAGTCCCAAGGCCCCCTCACCCACCCCGCTCCAGACTCTCTGCGCTAGCGCGCAGCCGCGATCGTGATCGGGAGATCTTGGAGCAGCACGCGTCCATCAG
>JAFGLK010000502.1 GCA_016928125.1 Anaerolineae bacterium | reverse complement strand
ATGTCGGTGGCCTGGCAGCTCTACTCTCAACTGGGCTTTCAGGGCCTGGCATTCCAGTTGAACAGCACGGGGTGTCCCAGGTGCCGACCAGGGTACATTGTGCGCCTGGTCGAATACTATCGTGAGCACGAGGACGAAATCTGTGAGGATTGCGAGCGGCGTTTGGTCCGCAACCCCTTGCGCCTTTTGGACTGCAAGACGCCCGCTTGCCAGCCTGTGATCGCTGCGGCCCCGCACATCGCCGACTATTTGTGCGACGAGTGTCGGACCCATTTCGCCACATTGCGCCAGTCCCTGGATGTTTTGGGGCGGCCCTATTCCGTGAATCACCGCCTGGTTCGGGGTCTCGATTATTACACCAAGACCGTTTTTGAGGTCTGGGCGGAGGGTATTGGATCTCAGAATGCGATTTGCGGTGGCGGTCGGTATGATGGCCTGGCCGAAGAGCTCGGCGGCGATCCAACCCCCGGCATCGGCTTTGGGTCAGGCATGGAGCGGCTGGTCTTGACGATGAAGGAGCAGGGCATCGAGGTGCCCGGACTGGCCAATCCGCAGGTCATGCTGATCTATGGCGGGCCTGGCCCCAAGCAGCAAGCGCTTCAGGTGCTCAATGCGCTGCGCGAGGTGGGCATCCGGGCGGGCCTCTCCTTTGGGGATCGCAGCTTCAAGGCCCAGTTTCGCGCCGCAGATCGCGCCGGGGCCGAGTACGCGCTCGTCTTGGGAGAGGATGAGCTCAAAGCCAGCGAGATCCTCATTCAGAGCATGCGGGTGGATTCGCAGGAGCGCGTGCCCCTGTCACAGGCGGTGGAGACCGTGCAGCGCCGTCTCGCTGGCAAGGGGGCGGAGGCGCCGACCCAATCTACCACAGCGGGTAGATAGGCTAAGGGATGAAGACCGTCGGGATCCTCTACCACCCCGGACGACCCGAATCGCAGGACTTGGGTCGGCGCGTTGGCGAGATTCTGGATGAGGCCGGTATTCAGATCTGGCGCGGCTCGGCCGGCGACGACGAGCGTTTGCAGCAAGCCGCCGCTGACCTCGATCTCCTTGTGACGTTGGGCGGAGATGGCACGATCGTGAGGGCGATTCGCCAGGTAGCCCGCTTTGATGTGCCGATCTTGGGTGTCAACCTGGGGCGTCTGGGTTTTCTGGCCGAGGTGGAACCGGATCGACTCGAGCCGGCCATCGCAAAGGTGCTGGCGGGCGACTGTATCATCGAGGAACGTATGATGCTGCGCAGCGAGCTGTGGCGCGGCGAGGAGCTTTTGCTCGAGTCACAGGCGATCAATGACATAGTCGTCGCACGCGGGATGGCGTCGCGTATGGTGCATATATCCGTCGAAGTGGATGGTCGCCATGTGATGACCCCAGCGGCCGATGGGGTCATCGTGTCCACTCCAACGGGAAGCACCGCCTACTGCTTGGCGGCCGGCGGGCCAATTGTCGCCCCTGATGTGCCCGGTCTGACGATCACACCCATCGCAGCGCATCTGGGCATCGCGCATGCGCTGGTCATCCCAGCCACTCGCTCTCTCTGTCTGCGCTTGGTCAAAGGGCAGGGCGCGATGGTTACGGTAGATGGCCAGATCGACGTGCCGCTGGAGGTGGGCGACCGAGTGCTTAACACGGAAAGCGCGTGCAAAGCCAAGTTCGTGCGCTTTGGCGGCGATGGCTACTTTTATGAAACGGTGCTCTCAAGGCTGGGGTGGCCCGATCGACAACCGGGTTCCTGATTCGAGGGGCACGCACGCTGCCGCCTGATGCCTTTTGCGTCCCACCTGGCTGCGCATGGGTCAGGTACCCTCTTGAGTGTCTCGGGGCTTGACCGGGGGGAGTAACTTGCTGATCGAGCTCTCGATCTCTCAATTTGCGATCATCGAATCACTGCGCTTGCCGTTTCGCTCAGGTTTCAGTGTGCTGACCGGCGAGACAGGGGCGGGCAAGTCGATCATCATCGATGCGGTGAGCCTCCTGCTGGGCGGGCGGGCGTCGGCCGACATGATCCGCACGGGCAGCGAAGAGGCGGCGGTAGAGGGTGTCTTTGAGCTGCTCGATCCAGAGAACGATCCACTCGTACCGCGTCTGGAGGAACTCGGCTTGCGTGCTGAGAATGGCGAGCTGATCTTGCGCCGCGAGATCAGTCGTAGCCGCCGCAACATGTGTCGCATCAATGGCCAGGCGGTGACACTGGGCGTCCTGCAGGAGATTGGCAGCCATCTGATCGACATACACGGGCAGGGCGACCATCTCTCGCTCTTGCAGGTGCGCCACCACATCGACTTGCTCGATCGCTTTGGGAACCTCTGGCCACAGCGCGAGGCCTTTGGGGCCTTGGTTGCACGGTTGCGCCAGATTCGTCGGGAGATCGAGTCGCTGCGGCGCGATGAACGCGAGCTGGCCCGACGGATCGACTTGCTCACCTACCAGATCGAGGAGATCGAGGCGGCCCATCTCAAGCCAGGAGAGGAAGAGGAGTTGCGGCGGCAGCGGACGCTGTTGGCCAATGCGGAGAAGCGCATGCAGCTGGCAGCCGACATATATACGCTCCTCTCAGCTGGCGAGGAGGAACAGCGTTCCGTCACCGACTTGATGGGCCTTGTCGTCGCCGATCTCGCACAACTTGGCCATCTCGACGACGCGCTACTCGAGGAGAGCGAGCGTGTGGAGAGTGCGCTCTATCAGATCGAGGATGTGGCGCGGACGCTGCGCCGCTATCGCGACGGCGTCGAGTTCGATCCAGATGGCCTGGAGGTGATCGAGGAGCGTCTGGACCTCTTGCGTCGCTTGCGGCTCAAGTATGGCGATTCGATCGAGGAGATCCTGGACTTTGGCCGGCGTGCTCAAGAGGAGCTGGAGGGCATCAGTCACGGTGAGGAGCGCCTCGAAGCACTGGCTGCGGACGAGAAGCGCCTACTGGGCGAAATGGCCGTTTCGGCCGGGGCGCTCAGCCAGGCGCGCACCGAGGCGGCTGAGCGCTTGTGCCGCGCCATCGAGGGCGAGTTGGCCGATTTGAGCATGGAACAGGGGCGCTTTGCCGTGGATATCGGCCACGTTCCTGCCAACGACGGTGTGGAACTGGATGGCCAGCGCTGGCACTTTGATAGCTCGGGCATCGACCGCGTCGAGTTTCTCATCGCTCCCAACCCAGGCGAGGACCTCAAACCTTTGGCCAGAATCGCCTCGGGAGGTGAGACCTCGCGCTTGATGCTGGCCATGAAGACGGCGCTCTCGTCGATCGACCAGATCCCCACCCTCATTTTCGATGAAGTGGATGCAGGCATCGGTGGGGCCACGGGCAGCGTCGTGGGCCGCAAGCTCTGGACTCTTGCCCAAGCCCACCAAGTGTTCTGCGTCACCCATCTGGCTCAGATCGCCTGCTATGCGGAGCAGCATTTCCGGGTGGCCAAGGAGATCGCCGCCGGGCGCACCATATCCGTCGCGCAGGAACTCTCGGCCGATCAGCGCATCGAGGAGCTGGCCATCATGCTGGGTGGCGCGGCCACAGAGACGGCGCGGCGCAATGCCCACGAGCTCCTCAACCGCTCCCTCAGCTTGACTACCGTCTGACACTACCTCATGATCTCAAGGAGAAGCAATATGATCCATCGTGAACGCCTGCTCGCCACGTTTCTGGAACTAGCCCGCATTCCCAGCCCTTCGGGCCACGAGGCCCAGGTCGCCGCGCTCATGGCGCAGCGCTTGTCTCAGTTGGGCCTGACCGTTGAGCAGGACGAGGCCGGCAATGTGCTGGGGCGCCTGGAGGGGTGCGGCGAGCCTCTGATGCTCACCGCCCACATGGACACCGTGGTGCCCTGTGAGCAAGTCCGTCCGGTCGTGCGGGATGGCGTCATCTATAGCGATGGGACCTCGATTCTGGGGGCGGATAACAAGGCGGGCCTGGCCGCCATTCTCGAGGCGTTGACGGTGTTGCGGGAGCAGAACGGGGCCCATCGATCGGTCGAGGTGCTCTGCACCGTGGCGGAGGAGACGGGCTTGGTGGGTGCCCAAGCCTTCGATACGAGTCAGTTAAGATCGAAGATGGCCATCGGCCTGGATGCGACCGGCGATCCGGGGACCATCGTCGCCAGTGCGCCCTCGCAGGATTCGCTCAATGCACATATCCATGGCCGGGCGGCGCACGCGGGCGGGCAGCCTGAAGCGGGCATCAGCGCCATCGTCGTGGCTGCCCAAGCGATCACCAGCATGCCTTTGGGGCGCATCGACGCAGAGACCACCGCCAATATCGGCACCATCTCTGGGGGATCGGCCACAAATATCATTCCTGATTCGGTCGTTTTGCGAGGCGAGGCGCGCAGCCGCGACCGAGCCAAGCTGGAAAAGCAGACGGCCAGCATGGTCGCGGCCTTGGAGGAGAGCGCCAAGGCCGCTGGCGCGACCGTGGATATCGAGGTTCGACGTGTCTACCAAGGCTACACCTGGACGGAAGACGATCCGCTGATCCGCTTTGCAGTCAGCGCCATACGCGCTGCAGGGCTTGAGCCTTGTCTGGTGCCCTCCGGCAGCGGATCCGACGCCAACATTTTCAACGCCGCCGGCCTGCCCACCGTTCAGATCGCCGCTGGCATGCAAGATGTGCACACCCTGAACGAGCATATCTCCCTGGAGGATCTGGTGCGGGACGCACAGATCGTTTTGGCCAGCTTGACGATCTGAATCAGGCTCGCAGGTGCGATCGGGCTCCACCGCAACAGTGTGAAGCTCTGCCTCATGTTTACGTGGCCGTCGGGCCTTTGGGGGCTTGCGATTTGCAGGCAGAAAACAAGCTCGAGTCGAACACGTTCGACTCGGGCTTGCGTTCTCAGGCGGATCCAGGGCCTGTTTCTACCCTTCGATGGGCTGGGTGCGCTCCAACTCGCGGAAGGTGAGCGTCCACACCGCAGAGTGGAAGGTCAAGTAGATGCCCTTGATCACCACGGTCACCAGAGTGAGCACAAAGAGTATGGGCACGGCCACCAACAGCGCTGGCCAGATCGCCTCCGTGGCCGCGTACAGGGCGACTGCCGGGCCGATCAAGACGCCGGCGGCCATCAGTCCGAACGGGATGGCCAACAGGGCTAGACCCAGGTTGATGGCCAGCAGCAGCAACCACGTCAGCAAGGACTCTCGCATTCGCGTGCGGATCAGGCCGTAAGCGGCGCCTAACGCTTCAAAGACGTTCTTGCCCTCGAGAACCGAACTGCGGAATGCATACATGCGCAGTACGGTCACGAACGCAGAGAGCGCCAAGGCGAATACCAGGATCACCAGCGCCAGAACGAGCCCGGCCCCGATGAGAATAAAGACGCCCGCCGCTATGGCGCCGCCCTTCGATGTGACCAACAAGATGCCTGGCGCCAGGAGCACGGCCCCCAGGATGCCCAGTATAAGCAGGAAAGCGATCACCACCACAAAGGTGCCCAGTCCGATGAGGATCTTGATGCCCAGCAGATGGAGAAAGCGTTTCCACCCGCTGCGCAGGCCCGACTTGACACTCGTCTCTTCGCTCTCCTCCACCTCGTTCACCATACTGATCAGCGCGCCATAGCTGGTATAGCGCACGATGAGACCCACGATGAACAGCACGAACCCAATCACCGCCAACACGGCCAGGATGCCCAGCGCAGCCGCGAGAATGCCCTGCCAATCGCCTTGGGTGAATGGCGGCATGAAGCGCGGCCCAAAAGGCTGCCCGGGCATCGAGCGTCGCCACCTCTCCAAATCCTCGCCGCCAAACGTGTACTGAAGCCCTGGCGTGCCGCCGCGATTCCCGGCCATGCCTCCGAAAAGGGCCGCTGCAATGCCAAACACCCACAAGACCTTGTTGCGCCAGGTGATGTCCCAGGCTCTCTTGATAATGCGCCCGTAATCCATACCGCCTACCCTCCCTTACCGTCCCTAAACCTCGCTCTGCCAGCTCTCCCCGTCAATACACCTCCATCTGCTCTCATCAAGCAAAGCGCCCAGAACATATAAAGCATGACAAATGAAGAGAGAACCACGCCAAGAAGAAATAGACACGCCAAGAAGCCCACCGCATGATGCGTGCTCTGATTCACATCGCCCCAAAAGCTGATCAGGCTCTGGCTCACTTGGTCGCCCGACCAGCCAAAGCGGTCATATACCGTATCCTCAAGCACGGGGCTCGCCAGAACTCCGGCCATGCGATCGACCATGGTCGAGCCCATGGGCGGCATGATGCCCATGCGCTGAAGGGCATAGGCAGCGTGGGTGGCGGAGATGAGGAGACTGGCGGAGGTGCCAAGCAACCCTAGCAGGAATGGTGGCAACAGGGAGAACCACGATAGAGTGGACGCCCGCCTGCGCGGCAACCGTTGGGTCAGACTCTGCCAGAGTTCCGAGCCATAGCGTAGACTCTCAGGCGATGGCTTGGTGCTGCGAATGGCCCAGCTGGTCGCTTGCACAGCTTGCAGGGAGTCCTGACATCGGGGGCAGCTCTGCAAGTGGGTTTGCACCCTATCCCGGCTGCCGGGATCCAGTTCGCCGTCCAGGAAGCACTGAATCTGCCAATCCTCCAGATGTTTCATGTCTCGTCTAGATGTTTCCCCTCAATGAGTCTCCTGCGCAGCACTTGGCGTGCATAGTTCAGGCGTGACATGACGGTACCGATCGGGATGTCAAGGGCCTCGGCGATCTCCTTGTATGAGAGCTGCTCGTACTCTCTGAGGATCAAAGTGGCGCGGGCATTGGGCGGCAGTTCCTCGATCGCCTCCCGAACGATGCGCGCTATGTCTTCGCGGACGACGGTCTCCTCTGGCAGCTCGCGCTCACCCCTGCTGGCGACGGGAAGCGTCCCCCCACTCTGGGTGAACTCGTCCAAAGAAGCCTCGTCTCGTCGCCGACGCAATCGATCGATGGATGCATTCACCGTGATGCGGTAGAGCCAGCTCGAAAAGGCGCCGACTTGGTTATAGTCGGGCAGGCTTTGCCAGGCCTTGACAAAGACTTCCTGAGCGACCTCCTCTGCCTCCTGGAGCGAGCCGACGATGCCATAGGCTGTGCGCACGACGCGGGGCCGGTGCTCAGACACCAGCAGCCCGAACGCGTCCATGTCTCCCGACGCAGCTCTCTTGATTCGCTCAGCCTCAGAGGAAGCCACATCGGTCATGGGTGTTGGCCCTCTGTCCGCTTGTGAGACGGCTCATCAAGGAAGGCTATTCGGCCATAGCGACCGATCTGGCGGGATTTCATCTGCCGTGATTGTTGACCCATTCGTGCCAGCTCTTGTCCCTGTGCTATAATCTTTTGCTTGGGGCAAAGGAGTGCGCTATGTTGAATCTCGGCCTCTACAATGCCTGCGCGGGCAGCAATCCTGGCGTCGAAGGGCTGGACGCGGCGATGGCCCGTTTTGGCCTGCCCGCGCTCGAGCAGGTGCAGCTGTCCGTCACTGAAGATACCATAGCCGAACGGGAGCGAGTGCGCAAGAGGCGCGTGGCCGAAGTGATCATGCTGCTCGAGCGCAAGAGTGGGCTCTACTTGGTGCACACCAAGGCGTTCTACCCGAACGGCGTGTATCGCCTCATTTCAGGTGGTATCAAAGCGGGTGAGGACCTGTTGGCCGCAGTACATCGTGAGACCCACGAGGAGACGGGCCTGGATGTCTGTATTCGCGATTTCCTAGCAGTGTTTCAGTTCCATTTCACGCACGGCCATGTGACCGTGCCCTTTACATCGTTCCTCTTCCACGTGCAGGAAACTGGCGGCGTGCTGGCGAATCACGACCCAGCAGAGGCGATCACCGATTTCCGGGACGTGACTTTCGAGGAATTGGAGCATATTGCGCAGAAGCTGGAGGGGCTCTCCCCAGGTTGGATAGACTGGGGCCGCTTTCGCGCTGCGCCTCATCGCTTCGTCCTCGATCATCTGGATAGGTCTTAGCGTATGTTGCATCGTGCGGGAAAGGTCCGTGGAGGATCGTTGTGGCCTATGATGTGATCGTGATCGGCGCGGGGCATGCGGGCTGCGAGGCGGCCCTGGCTGCCGCCCGCCTGGGAGCGCGTACGCTGCTCCTGACCATGAACCTCGATCTGATCGCCCAAATGCCCTGTAATCCAAGCATCGGCAGCTCTGCCAAGGGGCAGCTCGTGCGCGAGATCGACGCTCTGGGCGGCGAGATGGGCCGCAACACCGACAAGACCTTCATCCAGATTCGCATGCTCAATCTCTCCAAAGGTCCTGCCGTCCAGGCCTTGCGCGCTCAAGCGGACAAGCGCCTCTACTCTCTGGGCATGAAACATGTCATCGAGACGACGCCCAACCTGGATCTGGTGCAGGGCCATGTGGAGCGGCTGCTGATGGCCGGCGATCGCGTGGAGGGGGTGGGGCTGGCTCGGGGCCAAACGTTGGCCGGCCGCACCGTCGTCGTCACCACAGGCACCTTTCTCCGGGGGCGCATTCTGAGCGGTGCTTTCAGTATGCAGGCTGGGCGCGCTGGCGAGTTTGCCGCAACCGGCTTGTCGCAATCGCTACAAGATGCGGGGTTGGGGCTGGGCCGACTGCAAACGAACACGCCGCCACGGATCGACGCCCGCAGCATCGATTTTCGGTTGACCGATGTCCAATACGGCAGCGAGACGCCGCTCTATTTCTCTTTCGATGGCCCGCCTGCACAGGTGCTGCGCTTGCCCGTGAGCCCCATCTATCCGATCGAGCGGCAGACCGCCTGGCGTCCGCAGATGCCCTGCTATCTGGTCAGAACGAATCCCAAGACGCACCAGATCATCCGCGACAACCTGCACCGCTCGCCCATTGCACCGGGACGGATCGATGTGAGTGGCCCGCGCTACTGCCCGTCGATCGAGGAGAAGATCGTGCGTTTTGCCCACAAGGACTCGCACCAGTTCTTTCTCGAGCCAGAGGGGTGGGCGACAAGTGAGGTCTATGTGCAGGGATGCTTCACCGGCTTGCCCTGCGATGTGCAGGCGGAGCTGCTCCACAGTATCCCCGCTCTGGCCGAGGCGCGCATCATGCGCCCCGGATACGCTATCGAGTACGACTATGTGCTGCCGCACCAGCTCAAGCCCAGCTTGGAGACGCGCGCGGTGCATGGGCTCTTTCTCGCCGGCCAGATCAACGGCACCTCTGGTTATGAGGAGGCCGCCTGCCAGGGGCTTTTGGCAGGGATCAATGCGGCCCGCCTCGTGTCCGACGTAGAGCCGCTCAAGCTTGGGCGGGACGAGGCTCTGATTGGCGTCCTTGTAGATGACCTCATCACCAAGGAGCTTAGCGAGCCCTACCGGATGATGACCTCGCGCGCCGAGTACCGCATGCTGCTGCGCCAGGACAATGCTGATTTGCGCCTGAGACCGATCGGCTACCGCCTCGGCCTGGTGGATGAGGCACGCTATCGCGTGACAGAGAAAAAGCGCGAGGCCATCGAGGCCGAGCTCGAACGGCTGCAGCAGATCTCATTGAAGCCCTCTCCGCGTCTCGATGAGCTTCTGAGCGCCAAAGGGCTAGAGCCCATCCGAGAGGCCGTTTCCGCCTTCCAATTGCTCAAGCGGCCAGGCGCCGACTATGCAATCATCGAACAGGTAGCGCCGAGCGGTGTGGAGCTCACGGCGGACGTCATCGAGCAGATCGAGATCACCATCCGCTACCAGGGTTACATTGACAAGCAGCAGCGCCAGGTGGAGCGCCTGCGGCGCCTGGAGGATCGCGCTCTCTCCAGCGATCTCGACTATGCGATGGTCGTCGGGCTGCGCAACGAGGCGCGTGAACGGCTTATGCTGCATCGTCCGGGCACACTGGGGCAGGCCTCGCGCATCCAGGGGGTCAACCCTGCCGACATCTCTGTGCTCCTGGTGCACCTGCAAAAGCTATCTGCCTGAGGCCGACCAGTTCGAGCCAGCCAGCGCCAGCCAGAGCCTGGCCTCGGAGAGGCGTATGCCACGCCGGTAGTAGATATCGCGTTCGGCGGCTCCTCGCGGCTCGGACCAAGCCAGATGGATATGGTGCGTTGGGTCGCTGACCATGGCCACCTCGTCAAAGCCATTGTCCCCGTTCGTCAACTTCTCCACTCGGAGCCATGGGCTGTCGGCGCTGTCGCGGCATGTGATGGAGAGGGCCTGATCCTCGCTCCAGGCGATGTAGAGTCGCCCAAGCTGATCCAGAGTGGCCGCAGGTTGCTCGGAGCGGGTCGAGGTCTGGGAGACGTTCTCGGGCGGGCTCCAGTAGGGGCTATCCATGTTCTCTGCATAGTAGATGTCAGAGTCATCGCCGCCGACCTCTTGCCAGACGATGAATGCGCCTACACCGGTTGAGCCCACCACCCGGGGGGCGATCGAGTCGACATCGTCGCGCTCCGAGATGTCAAAGGCCATCTCGCCCCACGTGATCCCGTTTCCCGATATTGCATACACATGATGCTGCTGCGGGGATTCGGGCGCCTGCCAGACGGCCCATAGCTCGCCGTCCTGGCCGATGCCCAAGTCGGGGGCACTCCCGTCGATCGATCCGTCAATGATATAGCTGTTCCACATGCTCCCGGTTCGCCAGGCGTAGTAGATGCGATTGTCGCCTTCGCTTGTGTCGGTCCACACGACGACGACCGTGCCACCCGGTTTGACGATGAGACTGGGCTGGGCGGAGTTGCCGCTGGTGCTGGAGATGTTCACGGACGGGCTCCAACCGTCTTCTGTACGGCAGCTGTAAAAGATGTCATAGTTGCCCATGAACTCGCACGCATAGGCCAGGTGCACGGCATCGTCGGGACCGATCGCCAGGCTGGGCTCCTCCCCGCCGTAGATCGAGGTGGGCGTAGACCAGGTCTCCCCAGAGCGGATGCTGTAGTACAGCATGTCATAGCCGCCGTACCGCTCGACCCAGACCACAAACACCTGGCCATTCTCTCTCCGGGCTAGCACCGGCTCGCGGGCGGTCTCTGAGGTCTGAGAGACCCTGTAGGCCGTCTCCCAGGCCCAGTTGCTCAGCGCAGCGCGCAGGGAGCCCTGGGCAGGGCCGTCCGACGCGCCGGATCTACGCTGGAATGAAGGCGATGTCTCAGGGCCCACGTTTCCCCATTTGAGGACCACGGGCACATGCACCCTGGAGGTGGCCGATGCGCTCGGTGTGCCGGACAGAGGCGTGGGCGTCCAAGTCGGCACGGTCCTGGTGCTGGGAGCAGAGGCCGTGACCGAGGCTACAAGCGAGGCCGTGGATGTAGCGGTCACGCTGAGTGTCGGCGTGGCCGTGGCGACGGGAACCCGAGAGCTGAAGAAGAGGCTCCACACCCCTGCCTCCGTCATCGCACTCCAGACGGCCCAGGGTCTACCCTCACGATCCGCTGCGAGCGCCACATCCCGCACACCCCCGGCAACGCTGGCCACGGATAGGGGAACGTCCCAGTTTCCCGCGGCCGAGCGGCTTCGTAGGTGCACGCTCTGGCCCGCGTCCCAGGCGACATACACACCTGCGTCGATCGTGCGAGCGATGCTAGGTTGCCTGCCCTCATCTTGGGAAAGGAGTATCGGCGCGCCCCAGCCGAGGATGCCCCTCGCGCTATGGTAGACCCCCGGGCTTCCATCGGCCGATTCCTCTTCCCAGGCAATGTGCGCCTCATCTGGCGCCGTAGCGACCAGGTCAGGTGCGCGCGAGTCGGTCGTTGGCGTCCGGGAGACATTCTCTGGCGCGGACCAGAATACCCCATTCCATCGGCTCACATAGATATCGCTGGCCTGGCCTGTGGGCGCCTCGGGCTCGCTCTGCCAGGCCAGCCAGAGGGTGCTATCGGGGCCTACGGCGAGCACCGGCGCGTAACCCCAGGCATCCGGGATCGGACGCACCGAATCCCAAAGTTGGCCGTCGTTGGTCGAGCGCGCGTGGACCAACTGGTTGCGGGCGTCGAGCCGCTCGGTCCAAACGACGTGCACCTGTTCGCCGACGACGGCAATCGTGGGATGGTCTGACAAGGAACACCCGCCATCCACAAGGCGAGGCAGACCCCAGCCCTGCGCGTTCCGGACGCAATAATGAACCTGAAGCTGGGCGCTATCGGTGGATATGTCCACGTAGACCAGATGCAAGCGCCCGTCGGGGCCGACGGCGATGGTCGGGCTATCTCCGGTGGGGGCGAAATATCCTTCTACCTGCCAACCGATGCCATCGCGCCTGGCGTAGCGTACGCGACCATCTTGCTCCCAGACCAGGTGGAGGTAGGGCGATGCCGAGTGATCTGTGAGGCCCGCCAGCAGAAAAGCATTGCGGGCGTGCGACAGATTGCCCGTGGGATCGACGGGTTGTGCAGGCAACCAACCAGTGGGCGAGTCGTTAGCCAACGTGTCCGGAGGGTGCAGTACCGAGAACGGCCCGACCCTGCTGGGGCGGATACCCGAAGGAGGCGGCTTGAGCGCTGTGACCACAGACGTGGCGGCAAGCCAGAGGAAAGCGACGGTGAGGCCGATGACGAGGCGTTGGCTAGATCGGCATCTTGCGCCCCGGTCTCCGGTGTCGCATCCATTCGCGCGCTTGCAGCGCATTCGCCCTCGGGCGCGCGCATGCTGGAGCGCTGATGCGATTCTCCCCATGGCACCCCGCTATCCGGGCCGCTCGACGCGGATTCGCAGAGCGTAGGGATAGGAGGCCTCTCTCCGAGCGGTGACGTTGGCCCACATCCCAAGAGTAGCGGAAGCCCGACTCTCATCCACAAAAGTCTGGTCGTCTACTTCGATGATCTGGCCACCCACCACCCAATGGCCAAACCCGTCCTCTGCGACATGGATCGCCTGGATGACTCCCTCGATGCGCACATATTCGCTTTCGCCCAGCACGCGGATCCGCTCAAAGATGGGGCGACCATCCCGTCCCAAGCGTCCCCTGACCTCGGCCATCAGGCCAAGTTCCGGGTTGCCCTCAATCTGGGTGCTCGTCTCGACGTGGCCGCGCACCTGCCCGATGATCCAGTCGCCAGGAATCGCTCCTCTAACCTGAATGGGCCCCTTCAGATCGAAGCGATTGAGCACATCCCACGGTTTCAGCACCTGGACATGGACGGCACGAACCGATCCATCTGGCTGCATGAAACCCTCGACGTGGGCGAGGAATCCGAGATCGGGGGCGAGGCCGGAGTGGGTTTGTTCGTCAAGCACGACCACGGTCAGGCCTGATATCGTCCAGCGGCCGACGTATGGCTCCGGGGGAAAGGCCATGATCAGGCCTCGGAACTGGAAAGGCCTGATCTCTGTGTCTTGGCCGCGCAGAACCCGAATATAGTGGGCCACATAACGAACCGCTGGTTCTCCCGCTGTCTGATCCGCCTCCAACATGGCCCGAACCACCACAAGGTCGCCTACCTGCGGCAGCAGAAAGGCCGGCCGGATGCGGGTCTCGAGGGTTATCTCAATGGCGAGCTCCTTCACGACCAGGGTTCCGGGCACTGTATCGTCGACGGCGGTGACCATACCCTCAATCTTGACTGCTATCGGACGCGGCGGGACATCTTCCGAGGCCTCGATGCCTGGCAGCTGGGGACCCTCTCTATCTGACTCTGGCTTCTCCTGAACGGCTGCGTCTGCCACAGCGCTGTCGAGCGTTTCGGTCTCGGCCCGTGCGGATAGAGCCGCGGCCAGCGTCACGACAAAGACCAGGATCAAGAACCGCAACCGGCGAGATGATGATTCAAGTCTCACGATGATCACCTCGTCAGCTTAGCTGGGCTGACACCAGATAGACTTGCCGCCAGTACGGGCTGGTTACTGCCCACCAAAGTCTAGACACTCCGGGTTAGCTTGATCCACAGTTGGTATGCCCTCAGCCTCGATGGCCTCAGAGGTTGCCGTTGGCTGAGTCGTCTCATCTGAAGGAGTTGGCGTGCGCGAGGCCGTCGCAGTGGGTGCCGGCGGCTTGGCGGATGGTGTGGTCGTGATCTCAGGCGTCGGCGTTTCACTCAAGGGAGGAGGCGTCATCGTCTCGCTGGGCGTCAGAGTTGGCACGATCGCGCTCGCTGTCGCGGTGGGCGCAATCGGCGTCTGCGTCGGGGGCGCTTCAGTGGGAGGTAACGCTGTATCCGTGGGCTGCTGTGTAGCTTGCCAATCCACCGATTGCTCCGACGTGGCCTCAGGAAGTGCTCGCACGTTGATACGACTCGCCAACGTCGTGCCATCTGAACGGACGATGGCGCTCACCTCGGCGATCGCTCCGATCTCAGGGTCGCCGGCAATCTGTGTCTCCGGCCCGATGAACACCCGCTGGCCAGCGACCACCCAACTCCCCGAATGGATTGCCTCGATCACGCCAGCGAAAGCAACGGGCTGCTCGGCTGGCGCTTCGACCGTGATCTCGTGGGCCACGAGACGTCCGTCGGGATACTCGTCCGCTTTGATGCCTGCGCGCGCGCCCACGGTGGGTGTGCCGTCGATCATGGTGCTCGATGGGATAGTCACTTCTCGTCCCGCGACCGACCAACTCTCAGGGGCGATCGACTCGATGGGGCCACTGAACTCGATGCGACGCGGCTCAGCCGTGGGCCCTTGCACGACCTCTATCTCGCGAGCGACGAGCGTCCCATCCGGCCGTCTGAGGGCCTGGACGACCGCCCGACCACCAATCTCGGCTCGGGCCTGATCCTGAAGGATACGGGTGGATCCCTCCAGGCTGATGCGCTGGCCGGCGATCGTCCATTGGCTGCCTGCTATCGCGTCGATGCGGCCCTCGATGCGGACCATGACATCGCGAGGAGCAGGCTTCCCCGTCGCCGTGGGCTGAGGTTCCGTGGCGCTCGGCTCAAGCGTCAGGCTTGGCGTACCTGTGGCGGTATGGGTTGCCCCGATTGTGGGTGACACCACAAGCGTATTGGCCACGATCGGAGTAGCGCTGCTCGTAGCGGGCGGCGGCGTGAAGGAAGGCACCCCTGTTGGAGTTGACTTGGGGAGCGGAAGCGGTGTGGTCGTAGGGCGTCGATCCGCTAAGCCGAGCTCTGAACGGGAGGGAGGTGGCGTCGCCGCTACCGCCGGTGGCTCGGCTTGGATCTGCAGTGATTCGGCCGTGATCTGGCCAGTTGGCTCCGTCTGAGCGACGACCTGCACCCTGGCACCCACGGGGGGCATCTTGTCCGCCGTACTGAGCGTGGCGACCCTTACGGGGATACCTTGGACGGTGATCGTATCCTCCTCGACTTTTTCGACGAGGCCGCCGAATTCGACCCGCACCTCACGTTTCTGCTCAACGACCTGCTGGACCTCCGTCACCCGACGCATCTCAAGCTCCTGCTGGAGAGCGGCGCGGCTTTCGGCGTCCGTGGTCAGCAACATGCGCACCCCCTCAGAAGCGCGCTTGACGCCATACAACAGGTCGCCCGGCAGGCTCTTGGCCGACGCCGCGCTGGCGCTAGCCAATAGCGCGATAAGCAGCACCACGGTGACGGACAGTGTCGCCCAAGCCCGCATCAGAGGCGACTGCTCAGGCCCTACACTGTGCGAGACTCGGCTGTCCGTCCCTCCCTCGGAGGTGGCGCGCTCTCGCAAAACCGCCGCCTGGGCCAGAAATGCCGTGCGGCCGCGAGTTAGCGCCTCTGGCGAAGGTCGGATAGGCCTGGCTTGCGTTCTCAGCGCAAGCGCCAACCGCAGCAGAGGTTCCAGCTCATGGCGGTGTTGCGGAAAGTGTGCCAGGCATGCTTCGAGCGTTTCCCCCCCCTCGATCCATGCCAGACACTGATCCAGAGCTTGTCCAGTCTGGCTAGGCATCAATCCTGCCCCACACCTCATCCAATTCGCGTCGCAACGCTCCCAGTGCTCGATACTGGAGCGACTTGATAGCCCCCTCTGTTTTGCCCATCACTCGGGCGGCTTCTACATTGCTCAGCCCCTCGAAGAACTTGAGCACGATCACTGTGCGCTGATCCTCGGTCAGAACGTGCATCGCCGCCATGACCGCTTCATGGCTCAGCGTGTGCTCCACCGTCGACACAGGGTCAAGATCGGCGGAGATGAGCCCCTCATCCAGCGGCAGATCGCGCCCATGCTTGAAGTGGCGAAAATGATCTACCACGACATTGTGCGCAATGCGATAGAGCCAGCTCACGAACGACTGCTGCCACGCCTTGGACGTCTGGATGGCAGCCAGCATCTTGCTGAAGACGTTCGCAGCCAAATCCTCGGCGAGCTTCTCATCGCTCACCTGATACAGAATGTAGGAATAGATCCTGGGCGCATAGCGACTATAGAGCTCACCCAAGGCGTTCGCATCGTATTGTTGTGCTCGCTCGAGCAGCGTTTGCTCGTCGGGCGACGATGGCATCGAAGAGCCCTTCTCCCTAATGAGACGT
>JAFGLK010000501.1 GCA_016928125.1 Anaerolineae bacterium | reverse complement strand
GGGCGGCTGTTCTTTCGGGCCATCATCGGTTTGTTTGCCTTCCTGCCTTTTCTGCCGCCGAGCGTAGCCCCTTTTGTGCTTGTGGCAGCCCGGAGCCTGGCATCCGTTCCTGGCGCTATGCTGAACGTCTCCATCCAGACGATCTGGGGTCGGGGCATCGCTCCCGACCGGCGACCGCGGATGCTCAGCTTGCGGATGGCCATCCACGGCATCGTGGCTGCCATAGTGGGTTTCCTGTCGGGTCAGTGGCTCGACTCGGCGCCCTATCCTCTCAATTATCAACTGCTCTTTGTCGTGGCTTTCCTGGCGGGCATCGGCAGCGCGTTGATCCTTGGGCGTATCAAGCTGCCCCAGGCCCCTGCACAAAGTACGAGCCCCAGGAAACGTGTCGGCCTCAAGGATATGCTGCTCTTGATCCGCAGTGTGCCGGCCTTTAGCAATTATGCCCTGGCTGCGTTCATCTTTCGGATGGGCGCGTCGCTGCCGTCGGCGCTCTTTACCATCTATCGCGTGCGGACGCTGGGAGCATCCGACGCCTGGATCGGCATATTGCTCACCATCGAGCGTGCGCTCAGTGTGGTGGCCTATCTCACGCTGGGTCACCTGCTGAGAAGGCCCCGCTTCCGCCGCTATCTTTGGCTGGCTGGGCTGGGCAACGTGCTCTTTCCGCTCTCGATGGCCCTGGTCCGCACGCCCGAGCTCCTGGTCATTCCCTCGGCGATCATCGGCCTGTTTAGCGGCGGCATGAGTATTTTCCTGCAGAATACCGTTCTGCGCGTCTCGCCAGAGAGCCAGCGCCCCACCTTTGCGGCCGCCGATTCCTTTCTGGCCAACACCACGGCCTTTGTGGCGCCCATGCTCGGCACCACATTGGCCGATTTCACTGGCATTCGTCTGGCTTTTGTGATGGCTTCGACCTTGCGCCTGGTGGGGGTTCTGGCGTTCTGGCGACTTAAGGTAGGCTCCGAGAAGTGAGCCAGGGGCTTTCGACAGCCGAGTGGAAGGGGTTACCCTCCCCACTCGGCTGCGGCGTTATGCTTGATCTCTGACCCAGGCCACGACCCTGGCGGCAATCTGCTCGTCTGTGAAGCCCAGATTCTCCATCAGCGCTTTGGACGGCGCCGAGTGACCAAAATGGTCCTGGGTGATAAAGAGAGCGTCAGGGCCCGCGATATCACCCCAGCCAAAGCGTACACCAGCCTCGATGACGACCTTTCTGGCTTCGTGAGGGATGATCTGGGCGCGATGGGCCGCATCTTGCCTCAGGAAAAGCTCGCGGCTGGGCATTGACACGACGCGCGCCGGGTGGCCACGTGCCTCAAGCGCAGCCTTGGCAGCTAGCCCGAACTGCACCTCGGAGCCTGTGGCGATCACCACCACTTCCGGGGTTGGGCTGCTCGAGTCGGCGACGACATATGCCCCCTGGTAGACATCTTGCGCAGAGAACGGGCGCTCTCGGGCGATGATTGGCAAGCTCTGGCGGCTCAGGATCAGGGCCGTAGGACCGTCTCTGTGGCGCAAGGCATAGGCCCATGCAGCCGCGAGTTCGGGGCCGTCGGCGGGCCGGATCACCGTCATACCCGGAATCAGGCGCAAGGAGGCGAGTTGTTCCACGGATTGGTGTGTGGGGCCATCCTCTCCCAAGAAGATGCTGTCGTGCGTGAAGACATAGATCACCTGGATGCCCATCAGGTTGGCCAATCGGATGGGCGGTCGCATATAGTCGGCAAACACCAAAAAGGTGGCGCCAAAGGGGATGAAACCGTCATAGAGGGCGAGGCCATTCAGGATCGAGCCCATGGCGTGCTCACGGACCCCAAAGTGAAAGTTGCGGCCCTCAAAGGCTCCTGGGCCGATATCGCCGCCGCCCTTGATGAGCGTCGATGTGGAAGGGGCCAGATCGGCTGAACCGCCCACGAAAGAGGGGATCATCTCAGCGATCTTTTGGATCACCTGACCGCTCAGGCGACGGGTCGCATCCGGCTTTTGAGGCAAGCAGGCCAGCAGTTGCGCCTCCAGATCGTCAGGCAAGCTTCCGTTCAAGGCGGCGGTGCGTTCGGCGGCCAAGGTCGGGTTGATCTCGGCCCAGGCCTTATATGTCGCTTGCCACTCCTCGTAGATGCTCTGCAGTTCGGCAGCGCGTTGGGCAAACCGTGCGCGCACCTCGTCCGGGACGAAAAAGCTCGGCTCTAGAGGCCAGCCCAGGTTCCTCTTGGTTTCTGCAGCTTCCTCGCGCCCCAGCGGCGAGCCATGTACCTCGGCCGTGTCGACCATATTGGGCGCGCCCTGGCCGATGTGCGTGCGCGCGACAATCAGAGCCGGTCGGGTCGGATCGGCCCGGGCCTCCTCAATGGCGCGGGCGGCCGCCGCACGGTCATGGCCATCGATGCGGATCACCTGCCAGCCATAGGCCTCGAAGCGCTTGCCACGGTCCTCGGTGAAGGCCAGATCGGTGGAGCCCTCAATGCTGATGCGGTTGTCGTCGTAAAAGTAGATGACGTT
The DNA here is from genome assembly GCA_016928125.1 of Anaerolineae bacterium. The sequence goes on along the minus strand of JAFGLK010000501.1, from coordinate 10,440 downwards.
TCCCAGGCCCAGATGGCCAGCAAGCGAGGCGGCTTCCGAAGCCACGCCCTCCATCAGATCGCCATCGCTCACGATGCCATAGATATCATGATCGACGATGCGGTGCTCTGCAGTGTTGTAGCGAGCGGCCGCCATCTTGGCGGCGATGGCCATGCCGATGCCGTTGGCAAAGCCCTGGCCCAAAGGCCCGGTGGTGGTCTCGACACCCGGTGTGAGGCCATACTCGGGATGGCCTGGGGTCCTACTCCCCCACTGTCTGAAACGCTGCAACTCCTCAAGCGGCAGATCGTATCCGCTCAGGTGCAGCAAAGCATAGAGCAACATCGAGCCATGGCCGGCGGAAAGCACAAAGCGGTCGCGGTTGGGCCAGTTTGGAGCCTGGGGATTATGGCGCAGATAGCCCATCCATAGGGTGTAGGCATAGTCGGCAGCCCCCATGGGCATGCCGGGATGGCCCGAGTTAGCCTGCTCCACGCCATCTACGACGAGCATCCGTATGGTGTCTACGGCCCGCTGGGCCAGCTTGGGATCGATCTGCATCGCTCTTGCCTTTCCTAATGAGCCACAGACAACGGCTGGTCGCTCTGTTCGGGTTGTCTATGCGTGATGATCCGTTCGTCATAGGTTGGGACGATCGCATCTCCGGGCGGGATAATCAGGAAGCGCGCCTCGTCCCAGCGACCCTCCAACAGGTCGCGGATGATCAGGAGATTGCCACCCAGCCGCTGGAAGTCCCATCCTCGTCGCGCGGCCACCTCGCGCACCTCAGCCGAGTAGTCTGGCAAGGTCATATCGTCGTTATCGATGTAGGCCGCCCGGCTGTAGTGTTGTCGCCAGGCGCCCATCACCTCCATCAAATAGTCCGCGTTATCTTGGCCAAACCTGGCCACATACTGCGCATAGGTTTCGGCCACCTTCTCATCGCTGGCCGATCCGAGCGCGATCTTGTCACCTTCGTCGCCGCCTCGCTCCATGTAATCCGCGGTATACCAATAGGTGCCAGGCGTCTCGCGGAACTCCTGACCGTAACGCTCCTTCGAGCCGAGATAGAGGGTGATGCAGTCATGAGCTCGAGGCACGATCATTCGAGTGTGTTTGCTTACCAGGCCAGCGATGGAGTTACTGCATAGCCCATACACCAGCAGAATCGCGTCGAACTTGGACTGAGGTATTTCGTCGATGCGCCGTTGCACCTCGGCGCGCAGCACGTCTGGCTCCGAATGCAGGCCCTTGCTCACCAACTCGATATCGATGATGTGTTCTGAGAAGGCGGCCACATAGTAGAGCTGGCGCGCCAAGACCTCGCAAGCAATGGCTTTCAGTCGCATACCCTCACACCTCGGCTCCAATTCATGCCAATCTAGCCGTGAGCCTAGATGCCGTACACTGCGCTTGCGGCAGATAGCCCCTCATCGATGCGCTCGTTCTTGAGCACATCGCCCAAGGCCGTCAGCAGCAGCATCACATTGGCCTGCTGCGACGCATAGCCCATCAGGCCCACGCGCCAGGCCTTGCCGGCGAACTTGCCCAGCCCGCCCCCAATCTCGATGCCGTAGGCCTCCAGAAGCTGAGCGCGCGCCGCCTTGTCGTCGATGCCCTCGGGGATCATTACGGTGGTCAGCGAGGGTAGGCGGATGGCCGGGTCCTGCACCGCCAACTCCAAACCCATGGCTTCCAGGCCAGCCATGAGGGCCTGCTGGTTCAGACGATGCCGCGCAAAGCGCGCCTCCAGACCCTCTTCGCGTATCTCAAGCAGGGCTTCGCGCAACGCATAGATCATGTTGATCATGCCCGTTTGATGATAGGCGCGGGCTGGCCCCCAGTAGCGCCAAATCTGGCCGATGTCGAGATAGAAGCTCTGCACAACGCTGGAGCGTGCCTGGTAGGCTGCCACTGCGGCGGGGCTCAGGGCCATGGGCGAGAGACTGGGCGGCGCCCCAAGGCACTTTTGGGTGCCGCTGTAGGCGATATCGATCTGCCGGGCATCGACCTCGACCGGCATGCCGCCCAGTGATGTGACGCAATCGACCAGGAAAAGCGCGCCCGCATTCTTAACCAGCGCGCTGATCTCGTCCAAGGGCTGCAACACACCCGTAGAGGTCTCGGCATGGACCAGGGCGACCACTTTGGGCGAGGCTTGGCGCAAGGCCTGCTCAACCTTTTCTGGCGCCGTGGCGGTGCCCCATTCCGAGTCCACGCGTATGACCTCAGCGCCGCAGCGCCGTGCGACGTCGACCATGCGTTCCCCAAACACACCCTGCACGCAGATCATGACCTGCTCGCCTGGTTCGAGGACGTTGACAAAAGCCGCTTCCATCCCGGCCATGCCGGTGCCTGGGGCGCAGAATGTCCATTCGTACGCCGTCTCGAACACCTCGCGCATGAGCACCTGGGTCTCATCCATCAACTGCACGTATTCCGGATCGAGATAGCCCAAGAGGGGTGTGGCGCAGGCGCGCAATACGCGCGGAGAGATCTGGCTAGGGCCAGGGCCAAGCAGAAGACGAGCCGAAGGTTGCAGAGTCCCGAAAGGTTCTGTCATGGCAAGAAGACTCCTTTTCGAGTTGAGCACGTTCCTGTGCTATGGACATGTCGAGAAGCCAAGATGAGCCGGCGCGCTCAGGGCCGTGCAGGCTCAACCGAGAGGCCTTTCTCGCGGGCCTCACTGTAGAGCATGCGCTGAGTGGCCATGTACCAGCCCGAGATCGTGCGGAAGCGATCGCTCGAGTCGATCATCGGGCCGATTTGCACATTGTAGACCCCTGCATCGATGGCATAGTTGTAGATGGGCTGATAAAGCAGAACCGAGGGCACCTCATTGGCAAAGGCATGCTGGAACTGACGGTAGAGGTCTACGCGACGCGCCTGATCGTGGGTCGCTCGGGCTTCCTCGAGCAGTGCATCGGAGCTCGGGCTGATGTAGCTCGCGAAATTGAGCCCGTCTTCGTTGGCCTGGCTTGAATGCCAGTAGGGATAGGGATCAGGATCGGGGGGCAGATTTGACCAACTTGAGAGCACGGCATCGAACCGGCGCAATCGCAGTTGCTCGCTGATGAGTTTCTCCCAGCTCACCGTTTCGGGAATGGCTCGAATGCCCACCTCAGCGAGTTGGGCGCTCACTTCCTGAATCAGCTCGGCGCGCACTGGGTCGTCTTCATTGGTGGCCAGGGTGAACTCCAACCTGAGATCGCCGCGCTCACGCACCCCATCGTTGTCGTCGTCGAACCAGTCCGCCTCCTCCAATGCCTGGCGCGCCTTGCGCACGTTACGCTCGTATTTTGGCACATCTGGGTCATAGGCCCACGAGTTGGGCAGGATAGGACTGTGCAACACCACGCCCTGGCCGTCGAGGATCTCATCGACCAACGCTTGACGGTCCAGAGCCCACATGATGCCCTGTCGCACGGCACGATCCTGAAAGATGCCTCGATCTAGGTTTAGAAAGATGATGTTATAGCCGGAAAGGGGGGCCGAATAGAGGGTGAGCGTCTCGTCCTCTCGAATCGCTTGCAGGTGTTCAGGCAGAGCCCGAGCAATCCCCTCGATCTCGCCCCGCCTGCGGGCCTCATAGACCGAAGGATGATCGGGATAGAAAATGAACTCAATGCGATCCAGATAGGGCCGGGGGCGATAGTAACTCGCATTGGCCACCAGGACGATCCTGCGCGCGGTGACATCATCTACGACAAAGGGGCCAGTTCCGATTGGCGCTGCGTTGAACTTGCTCTCCGCCATGGCCTCGACCGAGGCGCCAGACAGGATGTGCGCTGGCAACATTCCGATCGTTGTATAGTCCAGGAAGGGGGCCAACGGTTCACGAAGGCTAAAGCGAATCGTGTAGGTGTCGATCAGCTCCACCGCCACGGTGCGCCACATATCCGCCAGAAAGGGCACGCCCTGAAAATCAGGATGCTGCATGGCGCCGACCGTGTACATCACATCCTCGGCCGTAAACGGCGCCCCATCATGCCATACCACGTCCTGTCGGAGAAAGAAAGTGTAGCTCGTGCCATCCGGCGAGATCTCCCAACGCTCAGCGAGCGCGGGGACGATCTCACCGCGTTCGTTAGCAGAAGTTAGCCCGTCAAAGACAAGCGCGACCAAATCCTGGTCGACGGGATTCGTCTGACAGAGGACGGGGTTGATGGTGTGAGGATTACCTGCGATGCCCTCGACGTAGGTTCCGCCATAATCGGGGGCAGAGACGGTCGTCACCGTAAAGGCCAGGTACCCCATCGCGGCGACGAGAAGCACGATCGCCAAGAGCGCGATAGCGACCTGTACCCGGATGCGGGCCATGCACGGGCTCCCCTGTTTAGGATTGGACAAGCACGTTGAGCAGCGCCGTCAGGAAAAAGACAACCGCCATGATGATCGTCAGGTTGAAGAAGGTCTTTTCCACGCCACGTCGCGTCCTGTGGATTGAACTGTCTCCACCAAACATCCTGCCCAGGCCGGTGCTTTTGCCCTGCATCACGGCCAGCGCGATCAAGGCCAGCGAGACGATGATCTGGACGATATTCAGGTAAACACTCAATGAAATAGCCTCCCGATGCGTCCGCCCATGCGGCGGCTGCATGCAAAGGTCTGGGACTGCGGGCGGAATTATATCACGCCATGCGGTCTATCGCAAGAATGATGGCGTCTTGTGAGCGAGGCTCATGCCTTTGGCAAGGCCCCATGCGGTCACGCAAATGAGGGGAGCCTGAGCTCCCCTCAAGTTCCGGTCTTGACTGAGTCGTGCTAACGTTTGACCCGGAAGGCCCGCATCCCGGGAAAGTAGGCGACGTCCGCCAGCTCCTCCTCGATGCGCAACAATTGGTTATACTTGGCCACACGGTCGCTGCGGCAGGGAGCTCCTGTCTTGATCTGGCCGGTATTCAGCCCCACCACGATATCGGCAATGGTGGCATCCTCCGTCTCGCCGGAACGATGGGAGACGATGCTGGCCCAGCCGGCGCGATGGGCCAGCTCCACCGCCTGGATGGCCTCGCTCAATGTGCCGATCTGGTTGACTTTGCACAACAAGGCCGTGGCGGCCTTGAGCTCGATGGCCTTTTGCACGCGCTCGACATTGGTTACCAAGAGATCGTCGCCCACGAGTTGCACCTTGTCGCCGACGGCCGCGACCAACTTGACCCAGCCGTCCCAGTCGTCCTCGGCCAGGCCATCCTCGATCGAGATGATCGGATACTTGGTCACCCAATCGACGTAGAAAGCAACCATCTCCTCGCTGGAGAGCACGCGATTCTCCCGCTCGAGATGGTAGGCGCCGTCATGGTAGATTTCGCTGGCCGCCGGATCCAGGGCGATCCAGATGTCCTCTCCGGGGCGGTAGCCTGCCGCCTCGATGGCCTCCAGAATCACCTCAATGGCCATGGCATTCGAGCCCAGAGAAGGTGCAAAGCCCCCTTCATCGCCCACGTTGGTGCTCATCCCCTTGTCTGAAAGCACTTTTTTCAGGCTTTGGTAGATCTCGGTGCCCCAGCGCAGACACTCGCTGTAGGATGAAGCGCCGGCAGGCATGACCATGAACTCTTGCAGATCGGTGCTGTTCTGAGCATGCTTGCCCCCATTCAGGATGTTCATCATCGGCACGGGAAGCGTATGGGCGTTCACGCCGCCCAGATAGCGGTAGAGCGGCATCGCAAAAAAGGCCGCTGCGGCCTTGGCCACGGCCATGGAGACGCCCAGGATAGCATTGGCCCCTAACTTGCTTTTGTTGGGCGTTCCATCCAGTTCGCGCATCAAGGCATCGAGGCCGAGCTGATCGAGGGCATCCTCACCGATGAGTTCTGGGCCGATGATCTCGTTGACGCTCTCGACCGCCTTGAGAACCCCTTTGCCTCCATAGCGGGCCTTATCGCCATCCCGAAGCTCAACCGCCTCGTGCACGCCGGTGGAAGCACCTGAGGGCACGGCGGCGCGCCCTACATCGCCAGAGACCAGCGTCACTTCGACTTCCACTGTTGGATTGCCCCGCGAATCGAGGATCTCGCGTCCCTTGATGTCACTGATCAGAGTCATCTCCAAGGCTCCTTCTCAAGATCATGGTTAGGCCGTTCAGACAGATACTCAGAAAAAAAGCCCCTCGGGCTTCGAGAGGCTTCGTGCGTCTCAATGGGGCCGTGACCGAACCGGCGCGTCGTGCATCGGGGCTTCGGGTGCCGGTTAGATTAGGGTCGGCTCGTATGTTACTTGAGAATCAGGCGCATGTCAACTGCCACGGCGCCCTCGCCCTGGTTGCGCACCAGCAGCGGATTGATGTCGAGTTCAGCGATCTCGGGGAAATCGGTCACCAGTTGCGAGATGCGCAGAATGGTATCGATGATCGCATCAATATCGGCAGGCTGTTGACCGCGAGCGCCCCGAAGCAAGCCGTAGGCATTGATCGACTCGATCATATCTTGGGCCTGAACGCGTGACATGGGCGCGACCCGAAAAGTCACATCTTTGAGCACCTCGACATAGATGCCTCCCAGGCCGAACATGATCAACGGCCCAAACTGGGGATCGCGATTCATGCCGATGATGATCTCACGGGCATCCATGACCATCTCCTGCACCTGTGCTCCCCAGATCTCAGCATCGGGCACATGCTCTCGGGCGCGCTCGATGAGCGTGTCGAAAGCGCTGCGCGCCTGGTCCGCGTTGCGCACCCCGACGATGATGCCCCCCACATCCGATTTGTGCAGGATATCGGGTGAGGCGATCTTCATGACGACCGGATAACCGATTTGCTCGCAATAGGCCACCGCCTCATCCGGCGTGGCGGCGACGGTGGACTGGGGTGTGGTGATGCCATAGGCTTTCAGAATGGTCTGCGCTTCGGCGTCGCCGATCGAGTCGCGTTCTGCGGCCCGCACTCCGGCGAGGAGGTCTGCCACCGCTTGTTTGTCTACATCGTACCGGGGCGGCTCGGCCTCAGGCTGCTGGCGCCATTTGGAAAAGCGATACATGGCACCCAGCGCTGCCACGGCGCGCTCCGGAAATGGATAGTTGGGGATCTTGGCCTTGGCCAGCACCTCAATGCCTTTGGAGGCTTCCTTCTTGCCCATCCAGCAACTCGTGACCGGCTTGCCCGAATGGTTGCTGATCTCGTACAGCACCTGGGCCGTCTCCTCAATGTCAGTCGAAGTCTGCGGCGTGAGGATCACGACCAACCCATCTACGCCCGGGTCCTTGAGGGCGATGTCCAGGGCCGCGGCGTACCGGTCCGCGCGGGCATCGCCCAGCACATCGATAGGGTTATGGGTGCTGGCTGCGGGGGGCAGGACCTTCGCCAGAGCCTGCTCCGTTTCCGGGGTCAGCGAGGCCAACACGAGCTCATTGGCCTCCAAGGCGTCGGTAGCCATGACGCCCGGACCGCCCGCATTGGTGATCATGGCGATACGGTTGCCCTTGATCATGGGTTGGTAGGAAAAGACCGTCGAATAGTCAAAGAGCTGCTGGACGGTCTCGGCGCGCAAAACGCCTGACTGCAGAAAAGCGGCATCGTAGGCCGCATCTGAGCCTGCGAGGCTGCCGGTGTGTGATGAGACGGCTCTGGAGCCCGAGGCCGTGCGCCCCGATTTGACCGCGATGATCGGCTTTTTGCGCGCGGTCTTGCGTGCGGTCTTCATGAACTCGACGCCATCTCTGATGCCCTCGATGTAGGCGATGACAGCATTGGTGTGCTCATCCTCGCCCCAAGCATCCAGAAGAGAGACCTCATCGATGTCCGATTTATTGCCCACGCTAACAAAGTGCGAGAATCCAATCTGCTCCGCCAGGGCATAGTCAAGGATCGCCGTGCACAGCGCACCCGACTGAGACATAAAGGCGATCGAGCCCTGGTCTGGCATGCCCTCGGCAAACGACGCGTTGATGGGTGCCAGGGTGTCGATGATGCCTAGGCAGTTCGGGCCGATGATGCGCATGCCATACTTGGCCGCGATGCGCAGCAGCTCACGCTCTCGCTCGATACCTTCTGGGCCGGTTTCCCTGAATCCCGCCGTGATGATGATGGCACCTTGCGCGCCCTTTTGACCTGACTCCTCGAGCACCTGTGGCACAAGGCGCGTTGGCACCAAAACGACCACCAGATCGAGTACGCCAGGGATATCGAGCACGGACGGATAGACCTTGAGGCCCAAGATCTCATCGGCGCCGGGATTGATGGGGTAGATCGGCCCCGGAAAGCCGCTCTCCTTGATGTTCGCCAGCACGGAATGCCCCAGCTTCTGAGGATTCGTGGAGGCGCCAATGACGGCGACCGAGCGAGGACGGAAGAACATGTCCAACATGAGCCAGCTCCCTAGACTTGATTTGCGGCAGCTATCATACACCCAAGCTCTGAGCGGGGCAAATGATGGTGTTTCTGTTCACAATCTTTTGATAGCCTTTCCATTCCAGCCGCCTTCAGGCTCCCCCTGCCGCCCTGGTTGGCTCGACATGCTGATACGGATGATGAGGCACTTTGACAAGTTGAAACGGCCGTGCTAGTATAATCCCGACTTTTTGGTAGGTATTGATGATGAGATTCTCTGCGATGGAACGCACCGGGCTGCGCGCCATGGTCGAATTGGCGCGGCGCTACGGGCAAGGGCCAACCCCACTCCGCGAGGTCGCCCAGGTACAGGATTTGTCGCTGCCGTACCTGGAGCGCGTTGCGGCGGTCCTGCGCGACTCTGAGTTGCTTGCCAGCGTTCGCGGCGCCCATGGCGGGTATCTGTTGGCGCGCCGCCCGGAAACCATTAGCGTAGGCGATGTGCTTCGCGCGGTGGAAGGTGGCCTGATCGCTCTTGACTGTATGCGCGACGACGGTGTCCAGTGTGAGCGCCAGCCGATCTGTGCCAGCCGCAATGTCTGGCAGTTGGTGGCGGATAGGCTGGAGGAGACCCTGGACAACACATCATTGGCCGACTTGGTGCATTGGGATCCCGCTGCCCTCTGAGCCGCGGGGCGAATCCAAGATGGCGAGCGGCCACGACGACACATCAGGCTCTAGGGATATATGATGCTTTGGAAATTGCTTCAAGAAGACGTACAGACAGTGTTCGCCAAGGACCCGGCTGCGCGCACCTGGTGGGAAGTCATCACCTGCTATCCCGGGCTCCATGCGATCTGGTCACACCGTGTGGCCCACATCTTGTGGGGCTGGAAATTGCGCTGGCTGGCGCGCTTTCTATCACACCTGAGCCGTTGGCTCACAGGCATCGAGATTCATCCAGCGGCCACAATCGGTCGCCGGTTTTTCATCGACCACGGCATGGGGATCGTGGTCGGCGAGACCTCTGAGATCGGCGATGACGTCTTGGTCTACAAAGGGGTTGTGTTGGGCGGCACATCTCTCAACAAAGGCAAGCGTCACCCCACGATCGAGGATGGCGTGATCATCGGCTCCAATGCTGTGGTGCTTGGACCGATCACGATCGGCAACAATGCTAAGATTGGCTCCGGCGCAGTGGTCATCCGGCCCGTGCCGGCCGAATCCACGGCAGTGGGCGTGCCCGCTCGCGTGGTGCGAGGTCCGCATGTCGAGATGCAGCGATCGAGCTTTGACTTTCAGCACGCTCAGCTCCCTGACCCGATCGCTGAACTCTGTCGCCAGATGGACGCGCGGATTCGCGAGCTCGAGAGGGAAGTGTATGTGTTGACGCAGGATCTCTCGACAGTCCTGGAAGAGAGGCGCGTACCGGCAACGACCTTCGAATCAGAGTCGTGATGCGCGCCGCAGGATGCGCGCCGCAGGATGCGCGCCGCAGGATGCGCGCCGCAGGATGCGCGCCGCAGGATGCGCGCCGCAGATTGAGGTACTCGGAACACTGAAAACAAGATGAGGGGAAAGCGCATGAATAGGGCTGCCCGTGTATACATGGATCATGCAGCGACTACGGCCGTCGATCCTCGAGTCGTGGATGCCATGTTGCCGTATTTCACCGAGCGTTATGGGAATGCTTCCAGTGTGCATCAGGCGGGCCAGATCGCACAGCAGGCCGTGGAGAGCGCGCGAGAGACGGTGGCCGATATCCTCGGGGCGGCGCCCACGGAGATCGTCTTTACCAGTTGCGGCACCGAGAGCGATAATCTGGCCTTACGCGGCAGCGCTCTAGCTCAGAGGGTGGGCGGTGGTCACATCATCACCAGCTCGATCGAGCACCATGCCATTGAGCACACCTGCCGGCAACTGGAGGATGTCTTTGGCTATCGTGTCACCTATCTGCCTGTGGATCGCTACGGGATGGTGGATCCGGACGCCGTGGCACGGGCCATCACCGATGAGACCGTTCTGATCTCGATCATGTACGCCAATAATGAGGTGGGCACGATCGAGCCCATCGCCGAGATCGGCAGCATCGCTCAGGCACGGGGAATCACCTTGCATACCGATGCGGTGCAGGCAGCGGGCTACCTTGATCTGAACGTTGATCATCTGCATGTCGACATGCTGTCTCTTTC